>JAWVFS010000390.1:0-14451 GCA_033855795.1 Solirubrobacteraceae bacterium
CGTCACGTTGGCGCGCTCGATGGTCTCCTCGGGGGGCGTCCAGAGGACGGTGCCTCGGCTGGCCGTGGCCATGCCGAGGCACCCTAGCGGAGCCTCCGCGCTCAGCCGTTCAGCGCCTTCGCCGCCTTTGCGCTGTCGCCGAAGAACTCGCCGCGCGTGACTTTGCCGCCGCTGATCTCGAACACGTGGACGAACGGCGCGTCGAAGGACGCGCCCGTCTCCTTCGCGGTCGCGCGCTGCCTGCCGCGCACGATCACGATCGTCTCGCCCGCATCCACGAACTCGCTGGGCTCGACGGCGAAGTCCGACCAGTACTCGGGGATCTGCGCGAAGTTGCCGATCACGTCGTCGCGCCCCTTGACCTCCCCGCCCTGGGGAAGCTCGTCCGAAGTCCACCACTCGACGTCGTCGGCAAACGTCTGTCCAACGGCGTCGAGGTCGCCCCGGCCGAAGGCCTGGTAACCCTGCTGCGCAAGCTGCACGTTCTCCTGGGACATTGCGTCCCCCTTTCCTGGGATGGCCGTAGGCCGAGCCTACGCCCGGCGACCGAGGAGCAGGGTTTTTCTCAGGCCGGCGTGACCGGGTTGCGCTTGTCCGGCCACTCGCGGCGCTTCCCGGCGTACACGGCGTAGCGCTTGATGAGCTCGGCACGCAGGTCCTCGGGCTGGACGACCGCGTCGATGACGAGCTCGGACGCAAGGTGCAGGATGTCCACGTCCTCGGCGTACTCGCGGCGCAGCTCCTCGGTGCGCCGCGCGCGCTCCTCCTCGTCCTCGATCGCCTGAAGCTGGTTGTAGAAGACGGCGTTGATCGCCGCCTGCGGGCCCATGACCGCGATCGACGCGGTCGGCAGGGCGAGGCATGCGTCGGGGTCGTACGCCGGGCCGGCCATCGCATATAGCCCGGCGCCGTAGGCCTTGCGCACGATGACGGAGATCTTCGGCACCGTGGCGCTCGACACGGCGCTGATCATCTTCGCGCCGTGACGGATGATGCCCTCGCGCTCGACGGCGGTGCCGATCATGAAGCCCGGAACGTCGGCCAGGAAGAGCAGCGGCACGCCGAAGGCGTTGCAGGTCTGGATGAAGCGGGCCGCCTTGTCGGCGGAGTCCACGAACAGCACGCCGCCCTTGAACTTGGGCTGGTTGGCGACGATCCCGACGACCCGGCCGTTGAGGCGGGCGTAGCCCACGATCAGCTCCTTTGCCCAGCGCGCGTGGACCTCGAAGAACGAGCCGGCGTCGATCAGCACGTCGAGCAGGGCGCGCATGTCGAACGGCTTGTTCTCGTCCTCGGGCACGAGCTCGCGGATCGACGCGTCCGACGCGGGCTCGGCCGGCTTGGCGACCGGCGGCAGCCACTCCCAGTGCGAGGGGAAGTACGACAGATAGCGCCGGGCCGCGTCGATGCCCTCCTCGTCGGTCTTCACCAGCACGTGGCCGCACCCCGAGACGCCCGTGTGCATGCGCGCGCCGCCCATCTCCTCGAGCGTCACCTTCTCGCCGATCACCATCTCCGCCATCCGCGGCGAGCCCAGGTACATCGAGGCGTTGCCGTCGCGCATGATCACGATGTCGCAGAACGCCGGGATGTACGCGCCGCCCGCCGCGCTGGGCCCGAACAGCACGCACACCTGCGGTACGACCCCGGAGAGCACGACCTCGTTGTGGAAGATGCGGCCGGCGTGGCGGCGGCCGGGAAACATGCTCGTCTGCTCGGTGATCCGCGCACCCGCGGAGTCCACCAGGTAGACCATCGGGATCCGCTGGGTCAGCGCGCGCTCCTGGATGCGCACGATCTTCTCGACCACCTTCGGGCCCCAGGACCCGGCCTTGACCGTCGGGTCGTTGGCCATGAGCGCGACCGGCCGGCCGTCGATCGTGCCGGTCCCGGTGACGACGCCGTCGGCGCCCAGCCCCTCCTGCTCCCAGTTGGCCAGGAGGCCGTCCTCGGCGAGCGAGCCCTCGTCCAGCAGGCGCGCGACGCGCTCGCGCACCGGCAGCTTGCCCTGCTGCTCGGACTTCTCGTGGTGGCGCTCCGGCCCGCCGGCGAGGCCGCGCGCGATCGCCTGCTCCAGGTCGCTCATGGGGCGCTGCAGCCTACCTCTGGACCTCGGTGGGCTCGTCGCCCGTGAGCGGGCGGGGCGGCGGTGGCTCCGGTGGGCCCGGCTCCGGCGGGAGGTCGCGGCGGGGCCGCAGCCCCGCGGCCACGCCGGCGCCACCGAGCAGCAGGAGAAGGATCGGCCAGCCGATGAGCGAGGCGCCGCTGATGCTCGGCGGCCCGGCGAGCGCCACGAACAGGACGAGGACGATGAACCCGAGGTATCCCGGGCCCGGCTCGCGGTCGACGCCCGCATAGGCGACCAGCGCCAAGCCGACGGCGAGCAGCACGAGCTCCCAGCCGGTGCCCGCGTGGCCACCGCCCACGAGCCGCGCCGGCAGGACGATGCCACCGAGATAGGAGACCGCGAGGACGATCGCGGCCAACCCGGCCGCGTTCACCGCGTGGACCGCGTGCCGGGGCCACTGGTCGCGTAGGCGGACGTGGACGGCCGCGTAGACGACGATCAGGACGAGGAGCAGCCAGCGGGACGTGTTCGGTCCCCGGGGGTCGAAAACCCACTGCACGAACGCGAGCAGGGTGATCCCCCCGGCGGCGAATTCGATCAGCGCGCAGATCGGCGAGCGCCGGTCCCAGGCCGCCACCGCAGCGACGGCGGCGAACAGCGTCGTCATCCACGTGACGGTGCCGGAGGCGGAGAGCGGCGAGTCCTCGCCGAGCACGCGCGCGAGTTGGAAGATGGTGAGCGCGAGCAGCGCGAGGCCGGACACGAGGAGCACCGTCTGGTACGCGCGCGGGCGCGGCTCCTCCAGAGGGGCGAGCAGGCCCATGCCGAGCACGAGGGCGGTCGCGGCCAGCGCGAGGACGAACAGGACCCCGCGCCCCCACACGCCCTCGAACCGCACCTCGGTCATCAACACGCCGACCGTGAGCGGCACCGCAGCGGCGGCGATCAGGTCCCCCCGATGCGGGTGCGGGCGCACCGCGGCGAGCGCGCGCTCGACCGCTGCCGACCGCATTACAGCCCCGGGTTCTCGGCGGGGGACTCGCCCGAATAGTCGTAGAAGCCCATTCCCGACTTGCGGCCGTACCAGCCCGCGGCGAGCATCTTGCGCAGGATCGGCGGCTGGGCGAAGCGCTTCTCGCGGAACTCGTCGAACATGACGTCGCAGATCGAGCCGAGCGTGTCGAGCCCGACGAAGTCGGAGAGCGTGAGCGGGCCCATCGGGTGTCCGGCGCCGGCCTTCATGGCCTCGTCGATCTCGGTGATGGAGCCCACGCCCTCCTCGTAGGCGCGCATGCCGTCGAGCAGGTAGGGCACGAGCAGTCGGTTGACGATGAAGCCCGCGTTGTCGCGCGTCTGCACGCCCAGCTTGCCCAGGCTCTTGGCGAAGTCCACACCGGCGGCGAACGTCTCGTCAGAGGTCGTCACGCAGCGAATCACCTCGACGAGCTTCATCACCTGCGCCGGGTTGAAGAAGTGCAGCCCGAGGAACTGCTCTGGACGGTCGGTGACGGCCGCCTGGGCGATCACGGGGAGCGAGGAGGTGTTGGTGGCGAAGAGCGCCTCGTCCTTGACGATCTCGGAGAGCTCCTTCCACATCGCCCGCTTGCTGTCGAGGTCCTCGGTGATCGCCTCGATCACCAGGTCGCTGTCGGCGAGGTCCTTGTAGTCGACCGTGCCCTGGATCCGCCCGAGTACGGCGTCGGCGTCCGCCTGCTCGGCCTTCCCCTTCTCGACAGCGCGCGCGAGCTGCTTCTCGATCTTTCCGATGCCCTTCGCGAGGGTCTCCTCGTCCACCTCGCGGACGACCACGTCGTAGCCCGCCTGCGCGGCCACCTGCGTGATGCCGTGGCCCATCAGCCCGGCGCCGAGGACGCCCACCTTCTCGATCTTCGCCATTCCGCCTCCGTTGTCGCTCGCGGGGGCCGGAGCCTACCCGTCGCGCGGGGCCGCGGTTGACCGTGCCGCGGCGCCGACACCTCTGCGACAAAACAGCCGCGGGCGAGGGTCCGTGGGCCGCGAGAAGGCCAGGCTTCGAGGATGGGCGACGGACCTGCACAGCACCACACGCCCCCTCGGTCCCGCAGGGGTGCGGTCCTATGCATCCCAACGATGCACAGCACCGCACACCCGGTCGAACGCTGGGGGGGTGTGGCGTAATGCAGGTTGAGGGCCGGGATGCGGCGATCGCGCGCATCGCCGCACGGCAATACGGCGTGGTGACGCGCGCGCAGCTCGTCGCCGCTGGATTGGGACGCGGCTCGATCGAGCACCGTGTTGCCGAGCGCCGTCTGCACCGCGTTCATCGGGGCGTCTACCTGGTTGGACACGTCTCTGCGCCGCCGCTTGCCCGGGAGATGGCGGCCGTGTTGGCTTGTGGACCCGATGCGGTCCTGAGTCACCAATCGGCCGCCTCGATGTGGTCGTTGCTGTCACGCGAAGGGGCCGAGGTGCACGTCACGGTCGCCGAACGGGACCCGGGGAACCACCCCGGCATTCGCCTGCACCGGGCCCGTCGACTCCATCGCATCGACGTCCGTCGCTGCCAGCGGATCCCGGTCACGGCCCCGGCCCGCACTCTTCTCGACCTCGCCGCGCTCATCCCGCTCCGAGACCTGGAGCGAGCGGTCGAGGAGGCGCGGGTCCGCCGACTCGTCCGGCCACGGCAGCTCCTCGATGCCCTCGAACGCTCACCCGGCCGCCGCGGCGCGGGCGCGCTGCGAGGGCTGCTGGACGGCGAGCCGGCCCTCACCCGCTCCGAGGCCGAGACCCGGATGCTCGGCCTGCTGCGTGCCGCGCGGCTCGCGCCGAGCGCGGTCAACGCGCGGGTCGGACGCTACGAGGTCGACTTTCTCTGGCGTGCGCAGCGGCTCGTGGTCGAGGTCGACGGCTACGCGTACCACGGCACACGGGCCGGGTTCGAGCGCGACCGTGCCCGCGATGCGGAACTCCAGGCGGCCGGCTACCGCGTGATCCGCGTGACGTGGCGCCAGCTCGTCGACGCACCCGAAGCGGTCATCGCGCGGATCGCGCAGGCGCTCGCGCAGCCACGGTAGCCTCCGTGCCATGCCGATCGTCACCACAGAGGACCGCGAGACGGTCCGCCACGTCGTCCTCAACCGCCCCGACAAGCGCAACGCGATGAACGGCGAGCTCGTGCAGGCCCTGGGCGTCGAGCTCACCGCCGCCGCCAACGATCCTCACGTGCACGTCGTCGTCATCCGCGGCGAGGGCGCGATGTTCTCCTCCGGCATGGACTTCAGCGACCTCGTCGCACTCTCCGACGCGCCCGAGAACCTGCGCGCGTTCCGTCGCGGCATCCTCGACATCTGGAATCTCTGCGAGGAGATGGCCAAGGCCACGGTGTGCCAGATCCAGGGCGGCGCGATCGGCGGCGCGCTCGAGCTGGCGCTCGCCTGCGACCTCCGCGTCGCGGCCGAGGACGCGCTGCTCGGCCTGCCCGAGACCCGCGTGGGGCTGATCCCGGACGTCGGCGGCTCCTCGCGCCTGCCCGCCGTCGTCGGCCTGGGCCGCGCCAAGGAGATGATCATGACGAGCCGGCTGGTCAACGGGATCGAGGCCGAGCGGATCGGCCTGGTCAACCGCGTCGCTCCGGCGGAAGAGCTCGAGGCGGCCACCGAGCAGCTCGTGGCCGAGCTGCTGGCCTGCGCGCCGCTGGCCGTGGGCCACGCCAAGCGGGTCATGGACGCCGCCGCCAAGCCGGCGCTCGCGGCCACCCTGGAGCAGGAGGTCACCGTCCAGGAGCTGTGCGCGCGCAGCGGCGACTACGCCGAAGGGGCGCGCGCCCTCAGCGAGAAGCGCGCGCCCGAGTTCTCCGGCCGCTGAACGGGCGAGCGGCCCGCTCTACATCGGCTGCGGCTTGACCAGGCCGAACGTGTGGCCCTGCGGGTCCGCGAACAGCGCGATCGTGGGGCCGTTCGGGATGTCCATCGTCGGGACCACCGTCTTGGCGCCCAGCGACTCCGCCTTCTCCAGCGTGCCCTGCACGTCCTCGACGCCGGCGTACACGGTCTGGTAGCTGGCGCCGGTCTCCTGGGCCGAGCCGATCCCGCCCCCGATGCCGCCGCCGTTCGCGTCCGCGGAGATCGTGCCGTAGTCCATCCCCTCGAACTCCTCGGTCTTCCAGCCGAACAGCTCGCCGTAGAACGAGCGCAGCGCACCGCCGTCCTTGCCGATCACCTCGAACCAGATCACCGGGGTTCCGGCGCTCTCGCCGTTGCCCTGCATATCGCCGGACCACAGGCCGACCACATGGCCCTCGGGGTCGGTGAACAGGCCGATCTTGCCGCCGGGAACGTCCACCGGCCCCATGACCTTGGAGCCGCCACCCGACTCGGCCTTCGCCAGCGCCTCATCGACGTCGTCCACCCCGACGTAGAACGTGACATGGCCCGGCGAGCCGTCGGGAGTGGGGCCGATGCCGCCGGTCGCCCCGCCCTCGCCGGGCGTGACGATGCTGTAGGGCATGTCGCCCGGGATGTCGGACGTCTTCCAACCGAACAGCTGCGTGTAGAAATCGATCAGGCCCTTCTGGTCGGGCCCGGCGATCTCGAAGAACACCGTGGGGTTGCCCATCTCTGCTGCCTCCTTCTTGCGGTTGTCTCGAAACTACTCCGTCACTTGGGAGCGACGAGCGAACAGTCGGTGAACGCGACGCCCTCGAGCGTGTGGGGGTACAGCGCCTCGGTGAACCGCCGGGTGCGCTCGGCGTCGCGGTGCGCGGCCTCGGCCGCCTCGTCGTCGAAGACCATCACGTGGACGAAGCGCGTCGGGTCGCGCTCCTCGCGTAGCGACACGTATACCCGCGTACCAGGCTCCTCGCGCGCGACGCCGCCCACGAACTCGCGGATGACCTCCTCGCAGCGGACCAGCGACTCGGGGCGGACGGCGAAGGCGGCGGTCTTGGCGATCGGCACGGCCCTCAGCTCCGCTCGGCGCCGTCCTCGGCCCAGGGATCGGGGCCGGCGTCGCCGCCGCCCGCCGCCACCACCAGCCGCTCGAGGTAGTGGTCCCAGCCACCGCCGTGCGGCGCGCGCTCGGGCTCGGGCAGGTCACGGTGCTCGAGGCGAACCAGTGTCCCGCCGGCCTGCTCGGTCAGTGTGATCTCGACCGTGCTCGACCCCGGAGGAACCGCGTCGCCTCCCTCCCAGCCCCAGGTGAACACGACCCGGTGCGGCGGGTCCAGCTCGAGGTACTCGCCGCGGGCCACGTGCTCGCCCGTCACGTCGACGCGGTAGAGGCCGCCCGGCCGGGGGTCCAGCTCGGCCTGCCGCCCCTTCCACTGGATCATCTTGTCGGGATCCGTGAAGAACGCGAACACCGTCTCCGGCTCGGCGTCGATGTGGACCTCGTGGGTCAGGGCGGTCGTGTCGGTCGGACTCATCGATTCCTGTCCTTTCGTGATTGCTCCAGCTCCGCGGCCAGCTTCAGGCGTTCGAGCCCGGCCGCCCAGAACTCGTCGAGGAAGGCCCGCAGCCCCTCCAGGCCCTCGGGCCGAACCTGGTAGAGCCGGCGCGTCCCCTCGCGCCGCTCGGCCAGCAGGCCGGCGTGGCGCAGGACCGTGAGGTGCTGGGAGACGGCGGGGCGGGTGACGTCGAAGTGCGAGGCAATCTCCCCCGCGCTCAGCTCGCGATCGCGCACCAGGCGCAGGATCGCGCGGCGGCGGGGCTCGGCGATGGCGCGGGCGACGGCTTCCATGCCCGTACTGTAACCCGTTACTTACGTAAGTGTCAAGTGACGGACTGAGGACCGTCGTTCCAGCTGACCGGCCCCGCAGTCAACACGTGGCTGCCCAGCGGCCGGTCGAGCACCTCCTGGACCGCGCGCGTGGCCTCGAGCAGGCGCTCGAGCGAGACGCCCGTCCGCACCCCCATTTCGTGCAGCATCGACACGACGTCCTCGGTGGCGATGTTGCCGGTGGCTCCCTTGGGTACCGGGCAGCCCCCCAGCTCGCCGAAGCTCGACTCGAACGAGTCCACGCCCGCTTCGAGGGCCGCCAGCACGTTCGCGAGACCCTGGCCGCGGGTGTTGTGGAAGTGCGCCGTCAGTTCGACGTGGGGCAGCGCGGCCCGCGCTGCGACGAAGAATTCGCGCACCTGCAGGGGATTGGCCATCCCGGTCGTGTCGCCGAAGGCCACCTCCTCGGCCCCCGCCTCCACGAGCTCACGCGCGATGTCGAACACGTGCTCGGGCGGCACGTGCCCCTCGTACGGGCAGCCGAAGGCCACGGAGATCACGCCCTCGCGGCGCAGCCCCGCCTCCCCGGCGCGTTCCAACACGCGGCGCAGCCCCGCGAGCGACTCGGCGACCGAGCGGTTCACGTTCTTGCGGTTGTGCGTCTCCGACGCCGACAGGAACACGTTGACCTCGTCGAAGCGCGCGCGGTGCTCGAGGGCGTTCTCCAGTCCGCGCTCGTTGGGGATGAGCACGCTGCGCGTGATCTCGGGCGCCAGCTCCACGGCCTCGAGCACCTCGGCGGCGTCCGCGAGCTGCGGGATGACGTCGGCGCGCACGAAGCTCGTGACCTCCAGCCGCCGCAGACCGGTGCGACCCAACGCCTCCACGAGCCGCACCTTGTCGGCCGTGGCGATGACCTCGGGCTCGTTCTGGAACCCGTCGCGCGGCCCGACCTCGCGGATCCGCACGGACTCGGGGAGCTCGCTCATCGCGCCAAGCATAGGATGCCGGCCATGAGCGACTATGAGCTGGCGCACGAGTACGACACGGTCAACCTCCTCCGGCGTGGGGGCGCCGCCAAGATCGAGCTCAACCGGCCCGACCGGCTCAACGCCTGGAACCGCCAGTTCGGCTACGACCTCCTCGCGGCCGTGCAGTCCGTGGCCGAGGACGAGGAGGTCCGCGCGGTCACGATCACCGGGGCCGGCCGGGGATTTTCCTCGGGCGCGGACCTCAAGGACATGGGCAGCCAGGACGACCGCACGCCCGAGGGCCACCCCGATGTGCGGACCACGCTGACGGAGCGCTACCACCCGATCATCACCGGCATCCGCCACATGCCCAAGCCCGTGCTCGCTGCGGTCAACGGCCCGGCCGTCGGGATCGGGTGCTCGCTGGCGCTGGCCTGCGACCTGATCGTGGCCAGCGAGTCGGCCTACCTCATGCTCGCGTTCGTCAACATCGGCCTGGTGCCGGACGGGGGGTCCTCGCTCTTCGTTCCCGCGCGCGCGGGCAAGACGCGCGCATTCGAGATGGCGATGCTCGGCGAGCGCGTCTCGGCATCGACCGCGCTCGACTGGGGGCTGATCAACCGCGTCTATGACGACGGCCGCTTCGCCGAGGAGAGCGAGGCGCTGCTCACTCGCCTGGCCGAGGGACCGACCCGGTCCTACGCCGGGACCAAGCGCCAGCTCAACAACCGCATCTACTGGGGCATGGACGAGCAGCTCGAGCTCGAGGCCGACATCCAGCAGGAGATGGCCGCATCGGGCGACTTCGTCGAGGGCGTGCTGGCCTTCGGTCAGAAGCGGCCCCCCAACTTCGCCGGGTCGTGAGCCGTCGGGATAGAATCGCGCGGCTTTGCGTCCGAGGCGTCCGCTGACCCGCCGCTCCCGCCGCCTTGTCGCGGCCCCGTTGCTGGCCCTGGCCGCACTGCTGGTCTTCGCTGCGAGCGCGTCCGCGGGCCTCGTGACCCCCGAGCACGGCGGCTCCCAAAACGCCAATGAGATCAACGACCTCTACAAGGTCGTCCTCTACGTCGCCATCGTCGTGTTCATCGGGGTGGAGGGCACGCTGCTCTACTCCGTGATCCGCTTCCGCGCCCGCAAGGGCCGTGTCGCCGCCCAGATCCGGGGCAACACACGGCTGGAGGTCGGCTGGACGATCGGCGCGGCGCTGATCCTCGTCGTGCTCACCGCCGTGACCTTCGCGCTGCTCCCGACGATCAAGAACCCGCCGCGCAGCGGCCCCGCGGGACTCCAGCTCAGCGCCGACGGCGTGCGCTACGCCGCGCTCGACCAGCCCGCACCGCCCGGCGGCAAGTCGCTGAAGATCAAGATCAACGGCCAGCAGTTCGTGTGGCGCTTCACGTATCCCAACAAGGCCTTCGCCTACAACACGATGGTCGTGCCGGTCGACACGACCGTGACTCTCGACATCGCGTCCCAGGACGTCGCTCACTCCTGGTGGATCCCCAAGCTGGGCCCGAAGTTCGACGCGATACCCGGCTACACGAACCATTCGTGGTTCAAGATCCCGGCCAGCGTGATCCCAAAGGGCAAGACGGGCGTGACCTTCCGCGGCCAGTGCACCGAGCTGTGCGGCTACGGCCACGCGAACATGGTGGCGTTCGTGCGGGCGGTGCCGGTGGACCGCTACGCACAGTGGGTCTCACGCCAGAAGCGCGAGATCGACCAGGGCAACGCCGACGCCGTGAAGCAGCGCTCCCAGTTCAACCCGATCCCTACGCAGTAGAGGAACCGAGGACATGGCGACATCCGAATACGCGCTGCGCAAGATGCCCCGGCCCCAGATCCTGACGCGGGAGGTCCCCCCGTCGTCGCGCGCGCGCTGGCTGTCGTGGGTCGCGACCACCGACCACAAGCGGATCGGGATCCTCTACATGGTCGCCGCCTTCGTGTTCTTCATGATCGGCGGAACCGAGGCGCTGCTGATGCGGATCCAGCTCGGCGCGCCGGAGAACACGTTCCTCACCCCGACGGCGTACAACCAGCTGTTCACGCTGCACGGGACGACGATGATCTTCCTGTTCGTCGTCCCGATGATGTCGGGCTTCGCCAACTACTTCGTGCCCCTGCAGATCGGAGCGCGCGACATGGCGTTCCCGCGGCTGAACGCGCTGTCGTTCTGGCTGTTCATCTTCGGCGGGGTCGTCTTCTACGCCTCCCTGTTCTGGAGCCCGCCGCAGGCCGGATGGACCTCATATCCGCCGCTCTCCTCGAGTGCGTACCTCCCGGACGGCGGCATCGACGCCTGGATCTACCTGATCCATCTCACCGGCCTGTCCTCGATCCTCGGCGCGATCAACCTGTACGTGACGATCCTCAACATGCGCGCGCCGGGCATGGGCTGGTCGCGGCTCCCGCTGTTCTGCTGGTCGATCCTGACCTTCGCGATCCTGCTGATACTGGCGCTGCCCTCGGTCGCCGCCGGCGTCACGCTGCTGCTGACCGACAGACACTTCGGGACGCACTTCTTCGACCCGACGCAGGGAGGGTCGGCCTTACTCTGGCAACACCTGTTCTGGTTCTTCGGGCATCCCGAGGTCTACATCATGATCCTGCCCGGGTTCGGGATCATCAGCGAGATCCTCCCGGTCTTCGCGCGCAAGCCGATCTTCGGCTACCGGGCCATCGCGGCGGCCACGGTCGGCATCGCCTTCCTGTCGCTGCTGGTGTGGGCGCACCACATGTTCGTCACTCCGCTGTCGAGCATCGTGCTGGCGTTCTTCATGCTCTCCTCGATGATCATCGCCATCCCCACCGGGGTGAAGATCTTCAACTGGATCGCCACGCTGTGGCGCGGCACGATCATCATGAAGACGCCGCTGTACTTCGCGGTCGGCTTCCTGGCGTTCTTCACCCTCGGCGGCATCTCCGGCGTGATGCTCGCCATCTTCCCGATCGACTGGTACGTGACCGACACCTACTTCGTCGTGGCGCACTTCCACTATGTCCTCGTCGCGGGCGCGGTGAACGCGATCTTCGCGGGGCTGTACTACTGGTATCCGAAGGTCACCGGGAGGATGATGTCGGACTCCCTGGGCAAGGTCTCGTTCTGGCTGACGTTCGTGGGCTTCAACGCCACGTTCCTGGTCCAGCACTCGATCGGCCTCGAGGGGATGCCGCGGCGCGTGTACGAATACCCGGACATCGCTGATCTCCACGTGCTGAACCTGATCTCGACGATCGGCTCGTTCATCCTCGCCCTCGGCGTGGTGGTGACCGCGTACAACCTGGTCCGGAGCCTGAAGAAGGGCGTGACGGCCGGACCCGACCCGTGGAAGGGCAACACCCTGGAGTGGTTCACCACCTCGCCCCCGCCGGAGAACAACTTCGACGTGATCCCGCGCGTGCGCTCGGTCGAGCCCATGAAGGACATTCGCCGGCAGGTCGAGCGCGGCGCCGACGCCGTGGCGGCCCGGCGCGCCGGAGGGCCGGCGCCGAAGGTGCGGGCGTGATGGCCACATCGCGCGCCACCGCAACCGTCCCGGTCGCCGCCGGAGCCCGCGCCCGGCAGCTCGCGGCCGACTACCTCGCGCTGACCAAGCCGAAGGTCCAGTCGCTCTTGCTCTTCACGACGGTCACGACCATGTACGTGGCCGGCAACCCCTCGGTGGAGCTCGTCCTGCTCACCTGCCTGGGCGGCTACCTGTCCGCGGGCGGCGCCGGAGCCGTCAACCACTACTGGGACCGGGACATCGACGCGCGCATGGCGCGCACGGCATCCCGGCCGGTGGCCTCCGGCCGCGTCTCGCCGCGCGCCGCGCTCTGGTTCGGCATCGGCCTCGCGGCCGCGGCCTTCGCGCTTCTGACCCTGACCGTCAACCCGCTCGCCGCAGTGCTCTCGCTGTCGGGCTTCGCGGGCTACGTGGGCGTCTACACGATGTGGCTGAAGCGCTCGACGCCCCAGAACATCGTGATCGGCGGCGCCGCCGGTGCGGTCCCGCCGCTGGTGGGCTGGGCCGCCGCGACGGGCGGCCTGAGCTGGACCGCGCTGTACCTGTTCGCGATCGTCTTCTACTGGACGCCGCCCCACTTCTGGGCCCTGTCGCTGCTGATGAAGAGCGAGTACGAGAAGGTCGGCGTCCCGATGATGCCCGTCGTCCGGGGGGAGCACGAGACGCGCCGCCAGATCCTGCTCTACACGCTGCTGCTGTACGCGGTGTCCCAGCTCCCGTTCTGCGCCGGCGGGTTCGGCGGCGTCTACCTCGTGGCCTCGATGCTGCTGGGCGGCGCCTTCATCGCCGGCGCCGTCGTGCTGTATCGCCGGGCCGACCGGCGCTCGGCGCTGCGGTTGTACCTCTACTCGCTCGCCTACCTCGCGCTGCTGTTCGCCGCGATGGTGGTGGACGTCCACGTCTGATACGAAGGAGCCTCGATGGACCGCCGACTCGCCAACAAGAACATCCGCAGCGGCCTGATCGCGGCGGCGGTCGCGCTGTTCATGTTCGGCATGTCCTTCCTGGCCGCCGCCATCTACATCTCGTGACCGAGCCCGACGACATCGCCGAGGATGCCCCGCCCGTGGCCGAGGAGATCCACCTCCCGGGGCCGAGCTTCCTGCCGGTGTTCATGGCGGTCGGGATCACGCTCGGCGTCATCGGGATCACGATCAACTTCATCATCTCGATCGTGGGGATCCTGATCTTCCTGTTCACGCTGGTGCGGTGGGTGCGTGAGACCCGCCGCGATATCTCCGAACTGCCGCTGGAGCACCACTAGTCGTCAGACGTCAGTCGTCAGTTGCGAGGGCTCGGGCCCAGCCTCTGACGACTGAGGACTGACGACTGACGACTCCGCGCTGCCGGCGCTCGTCGGCGCCCTACGCGCGCATGTCCGACGTCGCGCCCTCCTGCGTCCAACAGCGCACGACGTCTCGCATCGAGAGGAGGCCGGCGATCTCTCCCTGCTCGATCACGACCAGATGGCGGAAGCCGCCGCGGACCATCGCGGCCGCGGCATCCTCGAGCGACCAGTCGGGCGCGGCGTACACGAGGTTGCCGGTCAAATGGTCGGCGACGAGCTCGTGGTCGGGGTCCTGGCCGGCCCCGATCGACTCGAGCAGGTCGCGCTCCGTGATGATCCCGGGGCCCGGCGCCTCCGGATCGAGCACCACCGCGGCGCCGATCTTGCGCTCGGCCATCTGGCGGGCGGCATCCCGCAGGGAGTGGCCCGGGCCCACCGTGAGGACCATCTCGCTCATTCCCGTGCGTCCCTGCATCCGGCCCCTCTCCTGGCTTGCAACGGTTGGCTCAAGGCGCCCTCGGATACTACCGCGAAGACCCACCCCCGGGCCCGCGTGCCAGCGCGCCAGATTTGCCCGGCCGCGTACCGTTGATCCTCGCAGGGGGTTTGGGCGTAACCAGAGTGCCATGACGCAGCGCGCCGCGACAATCCGCCATCGCACGAGCCTGTTCGAGGAGGCCGTGATGATCGTGGAGGCGGAGTACGGCTCCGACCTCAGCCTCGACGGCATCGCCCGCCGCGTGGCCTCGTCACGCCGCCAGCTGCAGCGCTCGTACGCCGAGATCGGGCGCACGACCTTCCGCGAACATCTGACCAGGGTCCGCATGGAGCGCGCCGCGGACCTGCTGGGCGCGCGCCGCCTGACGGTACGCGAGGTGGCCCTGCGTGTCGGCTATCGCCAGCCGGCGCAGTTCGCCAAGG
>JAWVFS010000391.1:0-2766 GCA_033855795.1 Solirubrobacteraceae bacterium
TCGTCGGCTTTGCCGCCGAGCACGGCGACGGCGCCGTCGACCGTGCCCGCGCGAAGCTAGAGCGCAAGCGGGTGGACGCGATCGTGGTGAACGACATCTCGCGCGACGACATCGGCTTCGACGCCGCCGAGAACGAGGTGACGATCGTCGCGGCCGGCGCCGATCAGCCCGTGCCGCGGGCCTCGAAGGCCGAGGTCGCGAGCGCCATCCTCGACGCTGTGGAGCAGCAGCGGTCGGCCGGGGAGTACAACTTGAAGCATGGAGCCCCCGGAGCACCTGGAAGGCCTGGCGCCGCACGAGCTTGAGACGGCGGCCGCCGTGGGGAGGCGCCTGGCGGACAACGTCGCCCGGGCCGTCGAGGTCGACGCGGAGGTTCTGCGGTCGGTACTCGTTGCCCTCGCCGCCGATGGACACGTCCTGATCGAGGACTACCCGGGCGTCGGCAAGACGGCCCTGGCCCGGGCGCTGGCGCGTTCGATCGACGGCCAGTTCGCGCGCATCCAGTGCACGGCGGACCTGCTGCCGGCCGACATCGTGGGGACGAACGTCTACAACGAGCGCGAGCAGCGCTTCGAGTTCCGCCCCGGCCCGATCTTCGCCAACGTCGTGCTCGTGGACGAGGTCAACCGCGCGTCGCCCAAGACGCAGTCGGGACTGCTGGAGTGCATGCAGGAGCGCCACGTGACCGTCGATGTGCACACGCACGAATTGGCCCGTCCCTTCCTCGTACTCGCGACGCAGAACCCGATCGAGTACGAGGGCACCTACCCGCTGCCGGAGGCGCAGGTGGACCGCTTCATGGCGCGGGTGTCGCTGGGCTACCCGAGCGCGGCAGCCGAGGCGGGGATGCTCGCCAGCCACGAGGCCGGGGACCGCGTGCTGGCTCTCGAGCCGGTGGTCACGCCCACCGAGGTGGTCGCGCTGCAGGATGCCGCCGCGCGGGTGCACGCCGCGCCGGCCCTGCGCGAGTACGTGGTGGAGCTCATCGGGCGCACGCGTACCGACCCGCGGGTCGAGCTGGGCGCGAGCCCCCGCGCCGGACTGATGCTGCTGCGCGCCGCCAAGGCGCTGGCGGCGCTCGAGCGCCGTGACCACGCGCTGCCCGACGACGTGCAGGTGCTCGCGCAGCCCGTGCTCGCCCATCGCCTGCTGCTCGCGCCGGACGCCGCGGGGGAGGAGCTCGAGGCCACCCGCCGCCACGTGGTGGCCGACGCCGTCAGCGCCACCCCGGCGATGTGATGCGCGGGGCGCTCGCCACCGGCGCGCTGGGCCTGGCGCTGGTGCTGCTGGGCGTCATCGTGAACGCCGAGCCGCTGCTCGTCCCGGGCGTGGCGTTGGTTGCCCTGGCGGCCGCTGCCGCCGGGTGGGTGGCCGCCGCTGCCCGCGGCGCGACCGTGGAGCGCGAGCTGTCCGCCAGTCGCGTGATGGAGGAGGAGCCGCTGAACGTCCGCATCACCGCGCGCGCGGGGGCGCTGCCCTTCCCCGGTGGCGCGCTGGAGGACTCCCTGCTGCCCCAGCCGGCGCGGCTCCCGGCCGGCCGGGCGGTCGCGCGGGTGCGCATCGACGTGCGATTCGGCCGCCGCGGCGCCCGCGCTCTCCCCGCTCCGGCGCTCGCGCTGCGCGACCCGCTCGGCATCGCCATCCGCACGGTCGGGGGCGGGGGAGAGCAGCGCGTGCTCGTGCTTCCGCGCGTGCATCCGGTGATGGCGTCCGGCGAGGGCTCTCCGCTGCAGTCGGGCGGAAGCGCCGCGCCGGTGGCCGGCGCAGAGGTGGAGCTGGACGGCCTGCGGCCCTACCGCGTGGGAGCGCCGGCCTCGCGCATCCACTGGGCCGCGCTCGCCCGCGGGGCCGGCCTGCTCGAGCGCCGCCTGCAGCCCGAGGGAGAGGGGCGGCCGCTGGTCGTGCTGGACGCCGCGGGGCCGGCCGAGGCCGACGACCTCGACGCCGCCGTGCGCGCCGCCGCCTCGCTCGCCCACGCGCTGGCTCGCGGCGGGGGCTGCTCGATCCTGCTGCCGGGTGACCGCCGGGCCACCGCCCTGGAACCCGACGGTCGCGGGTGGCCGGCCGTGCACGCCCGGCTGGCGCTGGTCGGCCCGGGTTCGCCGCCATCCGCGCTCGGCGCAGCGGCCGCCGGGGCCCACGCGGTGTACTACGTCGCGGCGCGACGCGGGGCGCGGGCGCCGCACCGTCTCCTGCGCGGCCACGGCCACCAGCGGGTCGTGCTCGTGGTGCCTGGCGGATTCGCGGGCCGCCGTGCTGCCTTCGCGGTGGCCGGCTGCAGCGGCTACGTGCTCGCATCCGGCGCACGCGCGGCGGTGACCGCATGAGGGCCGCGACCCCGCCCGCGGCACGGCTCGCCGGACTGGCCGGGCTGGCGGCCTTCGGCGCCTGGCAGTGGGGGCTGATGGTGTCGCCCGGAGCCGCCGGGCGGATCCTGCTGGCGTTCGCGGCCGCGGCGGCCGCGGCGGGGTTGATCGTGCTCGGTGCCCGCCGCCGGCGCGCTGCGCGCGCCGCGCTCACCGCCGTGGCCGCCGTCGGCGCGGTGGCGCTCGCGCTGCTGGCCGCGGGAGTCCCGGCGCAGCTGCTGGCACCGGCGAATTGGAACGAGCTGTTCGACGGGATCGGACAGGGCCTCGAGGCGCTGCCGGGCGTCACGGTGCCGTATTCGGCCGCCGACCCGTGGCCGCGGCTCGTCATTCTCGTCGGGGGCGGGCTGCTCGTGGCCTTCGCGGTGCTCACGGCGTTCGGGGCGGTTGGAGCCCGCGG
>JAWVFS010000392.1:0-4802 GCA_033855795.1 Solirubrobacteraceae bacterium
GGACATCTCCGTGGCCATTCCGCGGGATGCGCTCGTCGTGATAACGGGCCTGTCGGGGTCGGGAAAGTCGTCGCTGGCGTTCGACACGATCTACGCCGAGGGCCAGCGTCGCTACGTCGAGTCGCTGTCCGCCTACGCCCGCCAGTTCCTGGGCCAGATGGACAAGCCCGACGTCGATTCGATCGAGGGCCTCTCGCCGGCGATCTCCATCGACCAGAAGACGACCTCGCGCAACCCGCGGTCGACCGTCGGGACGGTGACCGAGATCTATGACTACCTGCGACTGCTCTGGGCGCGGATCGGCCGGCCCCACTGCCACATCTGCGGGCGGCCGATCGAGGGGCAGTCGGCGGAGCAGATCATCGACCACGTCATGACCCTGGACGAGGGCACACGCTTCATGGTGCTCGCGCCGGTCGTGCGCGGCCGCAAGGGCGAGTACGGGAAGCTCCTCGAGGAGCTGCGCGGCGAGGGCTTCACGCGGGTGAAGGTCGACGGCGAGGTGCGCCAGCTCGACGATCCGATCGAGCTCGACAAGAAGTACAAGCACGACATCTCGGTCGTGGTCGATCGGCTGGTCATGCGCCCGGACCTGCGCAAGCGCCTGGCCGACTCGGTGGAGACCGCGGTGGCGCTGGCCGACGGGCTGGTGGAGATCGAGCTCGTCGACGACGACGAGACGATGACCTTTTCTGAGAAGTTCGCGTGCCCCGAGCACGGGCCCAGCCTGGCCGAGCTCGAGCCGCGGGTGTTCTCGTTCAACTCGCCCCACGGTGCCTGCCCGCGCTGCACGGGTCTGGGCTCGCAGATGGAGATCGACCCCGAGCTGATCGTGCCCGACCCGTCGCTGTCGGTGGGCGACGGGGCGATCCTGCCGTGGTCCACCTCGACGTCGCAGTACTACGACGAGATCACCTCGGCGATCGCCGAGAAGTACGAGGTCGATCTGGGGACGCCGTGGGCGAAGCTGCCGGCCGAGCAGCGCGACCTGTTCCTGCACGGCACGAACGGCGACCGGGTGTACGTCTCCTACCGCAACCGCTTCGGGCGCAAGCGCTCCTACATGACGCGCTTCGAGGGCATCGTGCCCAACCTCGAGCGGCGCTACCGCGAGACGGACTCGGATTACTCCCGGGAGAAGATCGAGGAGTACATGTCGGTGCGGCCCTGCCCCGAGTGCGGCGGCGCGCGGCTGAAGCCGGAGTCGCGTGCCGTGACCATCGACGGGATGGCGATTCACGAGTTCACGATGCTCTCGGCCCGGCGGGCCCTGGAGTGGCTGACGGAGCTCCGGCTCGACGATGTCGATCGCCAGATCGCGCGGCTGATCCTGCGCGAGATCGAGGAGCGGCTGAGCTTCCTCGAGAACGTCGGCGTGGGCTACCTGTCGCTCGAGCGCGCGGCGGCGACGCTGTCGGGCGGGGAGGCGCAGCGGATTCGCCTGGCCACCCAGATCGGATCCTCGCTCGTCGGCGTGCTGTACATCCTCGACGAGCCCTCGATCGGGCTGCACCAGCGCGACAACGCGCGCCTGATCGCAACCCTCAAGCGCCTGCGCGACCTCGGGAACACCGTGATCGTGGTCGAGCACGACGAGGGCACGATGCGAGCGGCCGACCACCTCATCGACCTCGGGCCCGGCGCCGGCGAGCACGGCGGCGCGGTGGTGGCCGAGGGGACGGCCGCCGAGGTCGAGCGCGTGAAGGAGTCGCTGACCGGGCAGTTCCTGGCCGGCACGCGCGCGATCGAGCCGCCGAAGCGGCGGCGCCGGCCGAGCGGGTACGTGGAGATAGAGGGGGCCACCCAGCACAACCTCGCCGACATCGACGTGAAGATCCCGCTCGGCGTGTTCTGCTGCGTGACCGGGGTCTCGGGCTCGGGCAAGTCCACCCTCGTCAACGAGATCCTGCACAAGGCCGTCGCCAACCGGCTGCACCGCGCGAAGCAGCGGCCGGGCGCGCACCGGCGGATCGCCGGCGTCGAGCAGCTGGACAAGATCATCTCCGTGGACCAATCGCCGATCGGGCGCACGCCCCGGTCCAACCCGGCGACCTACATCGGGCTGTTCGACCAGGTCCGCGACCTCTACTCCAAGACGCCGGAGGCGCGAGCGCGTGGCTACAAGCCGGGCCGCTTCTCGTTCAACGTCAAGGGCGGCCGCTGCGAGGTGTGCCGGGGCGATGGCCAGATCAAGATCGAGATGCACTTCCTGCCGGACATCTACGTGCCGTGCGACCAGTGCCACGGCAAGCGCTACAACCGCGAGACGCTCGAGGTCCGCTTCAAGGGCAAGACGATCGCCGACGTGCTCGAGATGCCGGTCGAGGAGGCGCTCGAGTTCTTCGCCCACATCCCCAAGATCAAGCGTCGTTTGCAGGCACTTCACGATGTCGGGTTGGACTACATCCGGCTCGGCCAGCCCGCCACGACGCTGTCGGGCGGCGAGGCCCAGCGCGTGAAGCTGGCCGCGGAGCTGTGCAAGGTGGCCACCGGCGCGACCCTCTACCTCCTCGACGAACCGACCACCGGGCTCCACTTCGCCGACATCCAGCGGCTCCTCGAGGTGCTGCAGCGCCTCGTTTCCGCCGGCAACAGCGTCGTGGTGATCGAGCACAACCTCGACGTGATCAAGACGGCCGATCGCCTGATCGATATGGGCCCCGAGGGCGGGGAGGAGGGCGGCCACGTCGTCGCCAAGGGCACGCCGGAGCAGGTGGCGGCCGTCGGGGGCTCGCACACGGGCGAGTATCTGCGCGGGCTCGTCAAGCCGGCCGCCGCACCGCGCAAGCGGGCGCCGGCGAAGCGGCGTCGGAAGGTGCCCGCGGGCGCAGCATGAGTGGCGCCGTCGAACGGATCCACGTCGTACCGCTTCGCGGGGGCGAGGCCGAACCGGTCGGGGAGGTGCGGGCCGAGGCGGGCCGAGGGCTCCGCGGCGACTGTCATCACGGCCTGCCGAACTCGAACGACATCACCCTGATCGAGGCCGAGGCCCTCGAACGGCTGGCGACCGAGCACGGCGTGAGCCTGGAGCCGGGCGAGAGCCGGCGCAACGTCACCACGCGCGGGCTCGACCTCGGCACGCTCGTCGGCCGGCGCTTCAGGGTGGGCGAAGCGGTGTGCGAGGGCACGGAGCGCTGCGAGCCGTGCGCGAAGCTCACGAGGTTGACGGGCGAGCCGGGCGTCCTGCGCGGGCTCGTCCACACCGGTCTCGAGGCCTCGATCGTCGAGGACGGGACGATCCGCGTCGGCGACCGGGTCGAGCCGGTCAACTGAGCCGATGAGGGAGCGGCTGCGGCTCTGGGCGCAGAAATGGCGCCACTACGAGCACAACTCGCTGCCCTGGAACCGCGCCCGCATCCACTGGGAATTCATGCAGCGCGAGGCCTTCGTGCGCTGGCCGGTCCACGGGAACGTGCTCCACGCGCTGCGCGAGGGGCGGCTCGAGATCGGCGCCGGCACCCTGCTCGAGCCGCACGTCTGGATCACCGCGGAGGCGCCGGCGCGCGTACGGATCGGCGAGGGATCCTTCCTCAACGTGGGTGTCATGGTCGCCGCGCTCGACCTGGTGGAGATCGGCTCGCACTGCATGTTCGCCAACGGGTGCACGATCACCGACGCCAACCACCGCTACGACGACCCGGCCAGGCCGGTCACCTGGCAGGGCTTCGACTCCAAGGGACCCACGCGCGTCGGCGACAACACGTGGTGTGGTGCCAACGTCGTGATCACCAGCGGCGTGACCGTGGGCGAGCGCTGCGTGATCGGCGCCAACAGCGTCGTCACAGCCGATCTGCCGCCGCGCTCGATCGCGGCCGGTGTGCCGGCGCGGGTGATCAGGCCGGTGGAGTACTCGTGAGCCCGAGGGCGCGGGCCTCGCTGTCGGTCGGCGACGCGAGTCGGTAGCGCACCGGAGGTCGCCCGCGCGACTCGCCGTCGGGCATCCGCGGCAGCGCCGTCACGACCCCCGCGCGCTCGAGCTGGCGCACATGCCGCCGGATCGTCTCCGGCGCTGCCGTGACGGCGTGCGCGAGCTCGTTCAGCGACGCGTCCGAGCGACGAGACAGCTCACGCACGATGCCCAGGCGAATGGGGTCGGCGATCGCCTCCAACCACGCCATGCCTGAGATGGTCACAAGCCTCGCCATTCCGTGCAAGCGCTGCGAGACCTTGTGCAGCGAGGACTATTTCGACTGGATCTCGACGATCGCGTAGACGATCGCGCCCACGCACGCGGCCAGCGCCAGCGCCGTGAGGACGCCGAAGCAGGCCGCCTCGACCGCCCGGCCGTGGCGCCGAAGGTCCGCAAAGCGGGTCGCGCCGAGGATCGCGACCGAGAAAGCGGCGGTGACGCCGACCGCGGCGAGCAGCGACACCCCGACGAGATCGAGCAGCGTGGTGGTGTCGACGATCGTGCTCACGCCTCGGCCGTGATCGGGGAGCCGCGCTGCAGGCGCCGCGCGAACACGCCCACGCTGACCGCCAGGATCGCCACCGACACGATCGCGGGGCCGAGTGCGCCGGTACCGAAGATCCGCGTCACCCCGTAGACGGCTCCGCCGATCGCGGCCGACGCCGGCAGCGTGAGCACCCAGGCGACCGCGATGTTGCCGGCCACCCCCCAGCGCACGGCGGAGAGCCGCCGCGCCGCGCCGGCGCCGACCACGCCGCCGGAGATCACCTGCGTGGTGGACAGGGGATAGCCGAAGTGCGATGACGCGAGGATCACCGCGGCGCCGGCGCTCTGAGCCGAGAAGCCCTGCGCGGGGTCCATCTTGATGATCCGGCTGCCCATCGTGCGGATG
>JAWVFS010000393.1:0-7306 GCA_033855795.1 Solirubrobacteraceae bacterium
CACGGTGGCCAGCGCGACGAGGTCGAGGTCGTCGGCCGCCGAGGCCCCGGCGTCGGGGGTCTCCGCCGCAGCCTCCAGCGCCTGGGCGAGCTTGAACGCGACGCCGGTCGCGCACAGGTCCTCGCACGGGTAGGCCGAGATCGTCGGGTGCACGATCGGGGCGTCCGGCAGCGCGCCGTCAGCGCGCGGGCGGTGGTGGTCGGTGACGAGCACGTCCAGCCCGGCCGCCCGAGCGGCGGCCACCTCCTCGACCGCGGTGATTGCGCAGTCGACGGTCACCAGCAGGCGCGTCCCGCGCGCAGCGAGGCGCTCGACGGTGGCCAGGGAAAGGCCGTAGCCGTCGTCCAGCCGGCTGGGCAGGTACCAGTCGACCTCGGCTACGAGCCGCCGCAGGCAGCGCACGAGCACCGCGGTGGAGCACACCCCGTCGACGTCGTAGTCGCCATGGACCGTGATCCGCGTGCCGGCGCGCGCGTGCCCGAGCACCAGGTCCACCGCGGTGTCGATCCCGCCGAACGCGCTCGCCGGATGCTCGTCGGCGGCGTCGAGGAACGCGCGCGCCGCGACCGGCGTGCCATGCCCGCGGCGCACGAGCACCTGCGCGAGCGCGTCGGACACCCCCAGCTCGCGCTCGAGCGCGAGCGTGGCGCTCATGTCGCAGGCGGGGACCTCGAGGCGGGGCTCCATCCGCGCCAGCGTACGGGCCGCCGGCGACAGAAAGACATGCTCGACAGTTGTGCTCGCCGGCGCCCGGAGCCCGGTTACGAACCGTGGCTCATCGGGATCGCGCCCATTGAAGGAATCGGTGCCCTATAGCGCCCGAATCCTTCAATAAGCGCTTGCACGGTGGGCTCGCGAAGGCCGACGGGGCTTCGGGGACGACCCACGCCACAGGCCGCACACTCCTCGAAGTCCGGCGCTGAGCTACCGCCGAGGCAGTCCCGCGACGCGGGTGCCGTGCTGGCGCTCGCGACGGATGCCCTCGAAGTACACCGCGGCCATGCCGAGGAGCGCCCCCGGAATGGCCTCGAGCGCCGTGACCAGGTCCGTGGCGTGCCGGCCCGGGATCGAGCCGCCGTTGACGATCAGGCCGAACACGACTGCGCCGATCAGCGCGCCGACGAAGGCGCCGACGATGCCGCCCCAGAACCGGTCCGGGAGCCAGATCGTGAAGTGCCACAGGGCCAGGCCCATCATGACCCAGGCGAGCATGCCCATTATCTGTTCCTCCCGTGACGGCCGCGGCGCTTGGACTTGCTCGCGCCCTTCGGCTTGGGCTCCGGCTTCTTGCGCGGCGTCGCGCCGCCGCCGGTGGTGCTGGTCGACGACGAACGCCGCCGCGCGCGCGGGCCGTTGCCCCGCGCCGGCACGGGCTGGGGCTCGGGCTCGCCGTTCGGCGTCCCGTCGCCGGTCTCCTCCGCGATGTCGGCGACCATGTCGTCGAACTCCTCGGGCGAGACCTCCTCCGGCTGCTCGGGGGCGGTCACCCTCCCCCGCCGGCGCCGGCCGGCCCGAGCCGGCGTGGCGGGCTCGCCCTCGACGGCCTCCCCGGCGACCGTCGCCACGGCATAGGCCGGCACGAGGCCGCCGTGCTCGCCCCGGATGCGCTCGTCGCGCTGCACGTAGACGCGCTCGCGCTCCTTCCAGTGCGTCAGTACCGGCGACGCGATGAAGATCGAGGAGTAGGCGCCCGACGCCACGCCGACGAGCAGCGCGAAGGCGAAGTCCTTGAGCGTGTCGCCCCCGAAGAGCAGCAGCGCGGTCACCGGCAGCAGCGTGCACAGCGTGGTGGCCAGCGATCGCGTCAGCACCTCGCTCATCGAACGGTTGACGATCTGCGAGAAGGCAGCGCGCGGCATGCGCGGCACGTTCTCGCGCACGCGGTCAAACACGATGATCGTGTCGTACAGCGAGTAGCCCAGGATGGTGAGAAGCGCCGCGACCGTCGACGTCGTCACCTCCCGGCCGGTGAGCGAGTACACGCCGCTGGTGATCAGCAGGTCGTGCATCAGGGCGATCAGGACGGGCACGGCGTACTTCCACTCGAAGCGCAGCGCGATGTAGGCCGAGATCACCAGCAGCGACGCGATGATCGCGATGACCGCCGTCCGGGCGATCGTCTGGCCGAAGGTCGGCCCGATCGACGTGTTGGAGAAGTTGTCGCCGACACCGAAACGTTGGTCCAGGGCGTTGTGAACCTGCTGGACCTTGTTGGGCTGAAGTGTCTTCGTGGAGATCTGGAAGACGTACTTGCCCTGGGTCTTGTCGCTGACCCTCTGGATCTTCGCGTCGTTGTAGCCCTGCGCCTTCATGACCGCACGGATGTCGTTCTCCGTGGCCGGCCGCTGGACTGAGGTCTTGATGCGCGTTCCCGACTCGAAGTCGATGCCGAAGTTCAGGCCCTTCGACCCGATCGCCAGCGCGCCGATGAGCAGGATCACACCCGACATCGAGAAGAACCACCTCGACGCGCCCATGAAGTCGAACCGGATCGCGCGGCGTCGCTTGGCGGCTCCGAGTGCGGCCGGGCTGAGCAGAACGGACGAGCGACCGAGGGTCGCGAGAATCGCCTGCGTGGCCAGCACCGCCGTGAGGAACGACACGATCGTGCCGATGCCCAGCACGAAGGCGAAGCCCTTGACCCCCGCGGTGGCGAGGATGAACAGGATGAACGCCGTCATCAGCGTGACGACGTTGGCGTCGATGATCGCAGTGAGGCCCTTCTTGTACCCCGCGGCGATCCCGCGGGCGACGGAGGCCCCGCCGCGTATCTCCTCCTTCACCCGTTCGAAGATCACGATGTTGGCGTCGGCCGCCACCCCGATAGTGAGGATCAGGCCCGCGATCCCGGGCAGCGTCAGGGTGATCGGTATGAGCTCGATCAGGGCGGCGAAGTAGAGCGCGTACAGGGCCAGGGCGCCGACGGCGATGAGGCCGAGCACGCGGTAGAAGACGAGCAGGAACAGCGCCACCAGGCCGAGCCCCACGAGCCCGGCGGTCACGCCCTGGTTGAGCGCCTGCTTGCCCAACGTGGCCGAGACCTGCGACTGCGAGATCAACTTGAGCTTGATCGGCAGCGCGCCGATCTGCAGGAGCTTGGCCAGGTCCTGCGCAGACTGGATCGTGAAGCCGCCCTCGATGTCGGCGCCGTTTGCGCCGTCGATCCCGTCCGGGTTCTGCTGGAAGTCGATGTAGGGGACCGTCACCAGCTCGCCGTCGAGCACGGCGGCGAAGTGCTGGAAGGAGGCGCTCGCCGGCTGGCCCGGCGCCTGCTGCTCCTGGCCGCGCCGGGCGATCCGCTGCGTGACCTTGTGCCACGCCGAGCGGCCCTTGTCGGTGAAGCTGAAGGTGACGATCGGCGCGCCGTTGCCGCCTCCGCTGCGGTTGAAGTCCTGCTTGACGTCGGTGAGCTCGGTGCCCGACAGCGCCGGCGCGTCGTTGAGGATGTAGTAGTTCGTGGCCGCCTTGTTCGTCTGGCGGTCCTTCTCCCCGCGGACGACGATCGTTCCCTGATTGACCTTGACGATCCGCGCGCCCGGCGGTGCCTTGCCTCCCGGGAGGTCGCCCGTCAGGTCGGTGGGGACGTCGGCGGGGCCCGCCAGCACCTTCTTCTGCGTGCCGTTGACGAGGTAGTACTCGCCATTGGTCGTGGCCTTGCCGCCGTTACTCGTGGGCGCGCGCTTGGACGCGCGGGTGACCGCGTCGTAGTAGGACATTCCGCCCGCCTGGCCGGCCGACTGGCCACCCGTCACGTTCGGGTCCGACGGGTTGGGCTTGAGGTCCGGCCCGAGGACGTCGGCCTCCCAGTCGTAGAACTGGAGCTGGGCGACCTTGCCGACCTGACGGACCGCGCGCTGGGCGTTCTGGGTACCCGGCAGGCCGACGGTGATCTGGTCGGACCCCGAGCGCTGGATCTCCGGCTCGGAGACGCCGAACGCGTCCACCCGCTTGCGGATGACCTCGAGCGCCCGGTCGATCGCCTGCGTGTCGACCTTCGGCTGCTGCGGGGTCGGGCGCCCCTGATAGACGAGCTCGACGCCGCCCTTGAGGTCCAGGCCGCGCTTGACGTTGTGCGTCACGAGCACGAGCACGGACGCGAGCGCCAGGAGGAAGACGACCAGCAGGACGAAGACGTTGCGACGGCGGTCGCTCATAGGGCGAAGGACAACGTTACTTGGCGGGGGTGAGGATGACGAGCAGGCCGCCGTCGTCGTCGTAGGCCGGGAACAGGTCGGCGGTCGCCCGGGCGGGCAGGTCGCCCTCCGCGTTCACCTCGACCGGCTTTCCCAGCACGCGCACTCCCCACTCGAGCGCGGTGGCGACCTGGTCGTCGCCGTTCTCGAACTTGAGGCCGAGCACGTCCATGACCGGGCGCCCGATCACCCTCTCCTCGGTGAGGCCCGTGAGCTCCGTGGCCCCGCGGCCGATCCCGAG
Source organism: Solirubrobacteraceae bacterium (assembly GCA_033855795.1). Classification (GTDB taxonomy): domain Bacteria; phylum Actinomycetota; class Thermoleophilia; order Solirubrobacterales; family Solirubrobacteraceae; genus JALYZC01. Next base: position 4,435 of record JAWVFS010000393.1, read on the forward strand.
CAGCCGGCCCTGCTGGTCACACACGAAGAAGGCGGCGTCCGGGGCCGGGTAGTAGTCGTCGAGCAGTTCGAACAGGAAGCCGAAACCGCACTTGTTGCAGCCTCGGGCCTCACGGCGGAAACCGGCCGTGCGCTCGCTGGAGGTGGTGCGGTTGCCGCAGTTGGGACAGATGAATAGGTGGGCCATGGCTCGCACGGAGGATACGAACCCGCGCGAGGGTAGGGCGTTGCGCTAAAGGCCGGCTTACGAAACGGGCGAAGACGCGGCTCAGAACAGCCGCGCCGCGTCGTCCGGCGGCTCGAGCCCGAGGTGCGCCCAGGCGTGCTGGGTGGCCACCCGCCCGCGGGGCGTGCGCTGGAGCAGGCCCGTCTGCACCAGGTAGGGCTCGTAGACGTCCTCGATCGTGTCGGCCTCCTCGCCCACGGCGACCGCCAGCGTCGAGAGCCCGACCGGCCCGCCGGCGAACTTCACGCAGATCGCGTTGAGGATCTCGCGGTCGAGGCGGTCCAGGCCGGCCGCGTCGATCTCGAGCTCCTCCAGCGCGGCCCCGGCGACGTCGGAGGTGATCGTGCCCTGCGCCCGCACCTCGGCGTAATCGCGCAGCCGCTTGAGCAGGCGGTTGGCCACGCGCGGGGTCCCGCGGCTGCGCTCGGCGATCGCGACGGCCCCGCTCTCCTCGAGCGTGGCTCCGAGGATGCGCGCCGAGCGGCGCACGATCTGCGCCAGCTCCTGGGGCCCGTAGTGCTCGAGGCGCTGCTGGATCCCGAAGCGCTCGCGCAGCGGCGTCGTGAGCAGCCCCGCGCGGGTGGTGGCGCCGATCAGCGTGAAGGGCGGCAGCTCGAGCGTCACGACCCGGGCGCCCGCGCCCTGTCCGACGGTGATCGGCAGCCGGCGGTCCTCCATCGCCGGGTAGAACGTCTCCTCGAGGGCCCGGGGCAGCCGGTGCACCTCGTCAACGAAGAACACGCTGCGCGGCTCCAGTGCGGTCAGGAACGCGGCCACATCGCCCTTGCGCTCGAGCGCCGGCCCGGCGGTGGAGACGAACGGGACGCCGAGCTCGGCGGCGACGATCTGGGCCAGTGAGGTCTTGCCCAGCCCCGGCGGGCCGGCCAGGAGCAGGTGGTCGAGCGCCTCGTCGCGCGCCATCGCGGCCTCGAGGGCCACCGCGAGCTGGCGCTTGACGCTCTCCTGGCCGACGAACTCCTCGAGCGCCCGCGGGCGCAGCGAGCGGTCCAGCTCGTCCTCGGCCAGCTCGTCCGGCGTCTGGATCCGAGCGGTCACGGCGTCACTCACGTGCGCGTCCCCTTCAGGGCGTGGGCGATCAGGTCCTCGGTCGTCTGGGCCTCGGAGGGAGCGGACTCGAGCATCTCGGCCGCCTCCTGCACGGAGAACCCGAGCCCGACCAGGCCGTCGCGGGCCAGCAGCCGCGGGTCGTCGCCGCGTGAAACGGTGATCGCGCCCTCGGCGGGTGCCGCCCCCACCTTCTCGCGGAGCTCGACGATGATTCGCTCGGCCGTCCGCTTGCCGACGCCGGGCACGGCCTGGAAGCGCGCGGCGTCGCCGGCGGCGATTGCGCCGACCAGCGCGCGGGGTGGGCCGCCGGAGAGCACGGCGAGCGCGACCTTCGGCCCGACCGCCTGCACGCCGAGCAGCAGCAGGAAGAGCTCGCGCTCCTCCTCGCTGGCGAAGCCGAACAGCGTCAGCGCGTCGTCGCGCACGACCAGGTGGGAGTGCAGCGTGACCGGCTTGCCCACCGCCGGGACCCGCTTGAGCGTCTCGGCGGAGACCGACAGGCGATACCCGACGCCGCCGCAGTCGACCACGACGGCGTCCGCCCGCCGGACGGCCACGGTGCCGCTGACGAGCGCGATCATGCGCGCGCCAGTGCCGCGGCCAGCGGCGCGCGGTTGAGGTGGCAGATGGCGACGGCCAGTGCGTCGGCGGCGTGGTCCGGCACCGGCGGGTCCGGCAGGCCGAGGAGCGCCCCGACCATCTGCTGGACCTGGGCCTTGGCGGCGCGGCCGCTGCCGCAGACCGCGCCCTTGACCTGCTGCGGCGTGTAGGACGCGCACGGGATCGCCCGGCGCCCGGCGGCGAGCATGACCACGCCCCGGGCCTGGCCGACCGCGAAGGCAGAGCGCGCGTTCTGCCCGAAGTAGACGTCCTCGACCGCGAGGTCCTGCACGAGGTGCTCGTCGAGCAGCCCGCAGACGCGCTCGTAGATCGCCGCCAACCGCGCCTCGGGCGCGCCCGTGGACGGCGTCGCGATCACGCCGCCGTCGAGCGCGATCAAGCGCCCGTCGCGCCGACGCACGACGCCGTAGCCCGTGCTCGCAGTGCCCGGGTCGATGCCCATCACGACCATGTCACGCACGGATTCTGCGTGGCGGGCCGGATGCCTCCCCGCCGGCCCGTCCGACCGCGTCGTCGCGGCGGTCAAATGCAGGCGCTTTTCTGCCGATAGGGGATCACGGTGCGTGGTCGCCAGCAACGAGAGGACCTCGAGCGCCAGCTCGCCGACGCCCAGCGGCAGATCGCCGATCTGGAGCGGCGCCTTGGCCTGCAGGCGGGCAACGACCCCGTCACCGGCCTCCTGAACCTCGGCCGCTTCCGGGCGCAGCTCGACGTCGAGGTCAAGCGCACCCGTCGTCACGGGCGGCCGCTGTGCGCCGCGGTGCTCGACATCGACGGTTTCCGGGCGGTCAATACCCAGCACGGCTACGCCGTCGGCGACGAGCTGCTGACGGCCACCGGCCACGCGCTCGGCGCCCAGATGCGGGCGCACGACCTCGCCTGCCGCACCGGAGCCGACGAGTTCGCCATCCTCCTTCCCGAGACCGACCTGGCCGGCGCCGAGACGGGCATGCAGCGC
>JAWVFS010000394.1:0-12558 GCA_033855795.1 Solirubrobacteraceae bacterium
CCCCGCCTGCGCCGCGGCGCGACCCGAGCTCGTCGTAGGGCTTCCGAGAAGCGGACGACGGGTCTCGAACCCGCGACCTCGAGCTTGGGAAGCTCGCGCTCTACCAGCTGAGCTACGTCCGCGCGGCGGCCGATTCTAGCCCGGCCCGCCTCGGCGGGAGATCTGTCAGGCTGCGGCCGTGGGGCTCCTTCGGAAGTCGGCAGGCGGCGCCGTGCTGCTGGCGCTCATCACATTGGCGGCACTGCCCGCGGGTACATCGGGGCGCGTCACGTACCCCGGGCCCCGCTTCGGCGTGCCCTTCCAGCTCAATGTCTCGGGCGTGATGCAGAAGCAGTGGACCATCAGCGAGACGGTGATCTTCTGCGAGTACATGGGTAGCGGGTCCCAGACGGTCAGCTTCCGCACGCCCGGGTGGACGCGGGCGCGCGTGTTCTCGGTGGACCGCCTGCATCCGGCCCGCGACGACTTCTACGAGCTGGAAGCCGACATTCCGCTGATCGTCACGGTGCAGCGCTCCGACAACACCACGCAGAGACCCGGCGACGCCGCAGCGGGCTGCGGGCCGACGACACCACACGCCTGCGGTGGCCCGCGCACCGTGACCATCACGCAGGTCCCCGTGCGTGTGCGCAACCACCGCCTGGAGCTCGACCTCATGCAGAACGGTACGCCGGGGGGCCTCGCCGATGCGGTCGACCGGCTCTATCCGGAGGGATCGAACTGCCGCTTCCCGAACGCCGAGGACATCATCCAGTCGCGCGTAGCCTGGACCGGGAACAAGCGCTTCCTGCGCCCGGGCAGCCACGGTACGTTCGCGGCGCGGCAGGGTCCGACCACCCGCACACGCTTGGTCACATCGAGCGACACGCATCAGACGTGGGGCACCAGTGAGCAGTACAGCGCGCGCTTCACGCTGCGGACCCGCAACCGCTGCCGGCCCGTGCCGCCGCGCATCCGGCGCGCCGCCGGCTACGTCTGCAACGCGCGCAACGGAACCGTCCTCGCGGGCTGACTTCTACCCTTCAGGGGTGGCTCGACCCCCCCGCGTTCTGCTCGCCGCCCTGCTCGGGTTCCTCGTGCTGGTGCCGGCGGCCGGCGCCGCAACGCCGCGCACCACGCTGAACGACGTCGAGGACGAGGTCATGTGCCCGACCTGCGGCACGCCCCTGAACCTCGCGACGGACGCGCCGCTGGCCAATGACGAGCGGGCCCTGATCCGGCGCCTGATCGCCCAGGGCTACACCAAGGACCAGATCAAGCACCGGCTCGTGCAGGAGTTCGGGCCGAACGTCCTGGCCCTCCCGAAGGCCAAGGGTTTTGACCTGTTTGCCTACCTGGTGCCGATCGTCCTTGGAGTGGCCGGACTGCTGGCGATCGCGGTGCTCGCGCTCCGGTGGCGCCGGCGGCGGCCGCCCGACGCGGCGGCCGTGCCCGACCTCGACCCGGCGGACGCGCAGCGCCTCGACTCGGACCTCGCGCGGTTCGACGGCTGACCGTGGCGACCATGACCGACTTCACACCGGGCATGAGGATCGCCGGCTGCCGGATCGAAGCCGTCGCCGGCCGCGGCGGAATGGGCGTCATCTACCGCGCGACCGAGCTGCGCCTGGACCGCCCGGTTGCCGTGAAGCTGATCGCCTCCGACCGCGCCGCCGAGCCCGCCTTCCGCGAGCGCTTCGAGCGCGAGTCCCGGCTGACGGCGGCGATCGACCACCCGAACGTGATCCCGGTCTACGCCGCGGGCGAGGAGGCGGGCCGCCTCTACCTCGTCATGCGCTACGTGGCCGGGACCGACCTGCGCTCGCTGCTGGAGCGCGACGGTCGCGTGCCTCCGTCGCGGGCGGCCGACGTCGTCGCCCAGGTGGGCGCCGGGCTCGACGCGGCCCACGAGGCGGGCCTGGTACACCGCGACGTCAAGCCCGCGAACATCCTGATCGCGGGCGGCGGGCACGTGTACCTGAGCGACTTCGGCATCACCCGCGTGGTCGACTCCGAGACCCGGCTGACCGACAGCGACGGCTGGGTCGGGACGGTGGACTACATGGCCCCCGAGCATCTCGAGGGCGGGGAGACCGACGCGCGCACGGACGTCTACGCCCTTGGCTGCGTCCTGTTCACCGCCCTCACCGGCGCGCCGCCGTTCCGGCGCGACAGCGTCCCGGCCACGATCACGGCCCACCTTCGCGACGCGCCGCCGCGGCCGTCGCAGGCGGCCGGTGTCCCCCGGGAGTTCGACGCCGTGGTGGCGCGGGCGCTGGCCAAGCGCCCGGCCGACCGCTATCCGTCCGCCGGCGACCTGGGACGCGCCGCGGCCGCCGCCGCCCGCGGCGAGCGCGTGACCGAGGTCGAGCAGAGCGTGGCCCGCGGCCCGGCGGCCCCCCCGCCTCCCCCGCCCCGGATTCCGGCGCCCGAGCCGCCGACGGCGGCTGCGCCCACCCGCCACCTGGTGCGGCCCGAGGCGGTCCCGCCCGCTCCGGCGGCCCCGGCGCCCGCGGCCGCGCGGACCGCTCGGCTCTATCGGCGACGGCGCCCGCGCCGACTGCTCGCCGTCCTCGCCGGCGCCGTGCTGGCGGCCGCCGGCGCCGGCGCGGTCGTCGCCGTCTCCGCGGGCGACGGCACGCCGAGCGGTCCGCTCACCGCAGCCGAGGTGCGCTCGGCCACCGCGGCCTTCGCCCGCGCCTACAGCCGCGAGGACCCGGCCGCGCTCGGTCGGACGCTCACGCCGGACGTGCGACGGGTCGCGCCGGGCGACGTCGAGCGCGGGCGTGCGGCGGTCGTGGGCGTGTACCGCCGCCAGTTCGCCGACCGGACCGTGGGCAGCTATCGCCTGTCCGACCTGCAGGTCTCCGGCGGCGACGCCGGCCGCGCAAGCGGGCGCTACACCGTCACGCGCCGCGGCCGGCCCGCGCTCGGCGGCACGATCGTGTTCGGCGTCGTGCGCCGCAACGGCGCGCCGAGGATCGGGCTGATCGCGCTGGAGCCGGCGGGCTAGGCGCAGCGCCGGGTTTCAGCACACCTTCGACGCGCGGAGGCGGACGGTGCTCCCACGGTCGACACGCGTCCCCGGGGCGGGAGTCGTCTCGCACACCGACGGGTCGGTCGGCAGCAGATCGTCGAGCAGGCCGCCGGATTGGCGCACGTCGGCCCGCAGGCCGGCCTGCTCGAGCCGGGAGCGGGCGTCGCCCGGCGAGTCGCCCGTCACGTCGGGCACCCGGATCGTGATCTCGCGCAGGATCCGCACAGCGGTCATCGCCGGCCGCGCGGACGGTGCCGTGGCCATCACGTCGATCACGTTGTCGCCCGCGTCCAGGGGCACGGACGCGCTGAAGCTCTGACCCGCGATCGTCGCGGAGCGCCCGAGCACGGTCACGGTGGCGCCCGCCGGGCTCACCCGTCCGCTGATCTCGACCGTGCCCTGGCGGACGACCGCGCCGTCGCCGGGCGCGTCCACGCTGAGCCGTACCGGCGGCTTGGTGGCAGTTGAGGACGAGTCGCCGCACGCGGCGAGCCCGAGCGGGCAGGCGACGGCGAGCAGCAGGCCGAGGCGTCGCATGACAGCGGCCGAGTATGGCATCCGCTTCGCACCGCTCGTGGCACCGGCCGATGCAGGTTCTCGTGCAGCTATTTACCTGAGAACTGGTGCGGCGATCATGCGGCGCGGTGTCCACAAAGGGGTTGAACGTGAAGCAGCAGACACGAGTCGGACGGCTGGCGGTCCTGATCGGTGCCTGTGTCGTTGCGGCCGCACTGCCGGCGCAGGCCGCGGCCCACACGGTGGCGAGCGGAGAGACGCTGTCCTACGTCGCTGCGGCCAACGGGCTGACGACGGACGAGCTGGCCGCGGCCAACGGCCTCTCGCCCGACGCGCTGCTGATCGAGGGCGAGTCGCTCTACGTCCCCTATCCCTCGGGCTCCGGCGGCGGAAGCTCAGGTGGCGGCGGCGAGCCGTCCAGTGGCGGCGGCGGCTACGTCGTGCAGCCGGGCGACACGCTGTCGGGCATCGCGGCGAGCTCGGGCCTCTCGATCGACGAGCTCGCGCACCTCAATGGCCTCTACGTCGACGCCCCTCTGGTTGCGGGAACGACGCTGACGACCTCCGGGGGCGGCGGGGGCGGTGACTCAACCTCGACGGGCGACGCGCCCGTCCCGACGAACGAGACCGTGTCCCCGGGGCAGGTCGGCGACATCGCCGCCTCCGAGAACGTCTCGCCATCGCTCGCCGACGCCGTGGCCACGCAGGAGAGCGGATTCGACAACAACCTCGTCTCCTCGGCCGACGCGCGCGGCGTGATGCAGATCCTGCCCAGCACGTGGGACTTCATCAACGGCTCCCTCGCCTCCGCGCCACTCGACCCGGCCTCGGCGCGCGACAACGTGCGCGCCGGCGCGATGTATCTCGGCTACCTGGCCGACAACACCGGCAACGACCCGGTCTCGACGGTGGCGAGCTATTACCAGGGCCTCGGCTCCGTGCAGAGCGGCGGTCTGCTCCCCGAGACGCAGCAGTACGTCGACAGCGTGCTCGCGCTCCGCGACCGCTACCGCGGCGGCGGCTGACCCGAGCGCCTACATCTCGTCCGGCGCCGTCACCCCGAGCAGATCGAGTGCGCGGGCGATCGTCCGCTGCGCCGCCACGGACAGCGCCAGCCGGAACGACTCGACGGCCTCGGGCTCGGCGCCGACGACACGGCAGTCGCGGTAGAACGCGGTGAACTCCTGCGCCAGCTCGAGGGCGTAGACCGCGAGGCGGTGGGGCGCCCGCCGCGCCGCGGCCTCCTCCACCTCGCCGGGAAAGGCGACGAGCTTGTTGATCAACGTGCGCTCGGCCGGGTCGAGCGCCTGGTCCGGGCCCGACCCCCCGCCGACGGCGGCGAGCGCCGCCTCCACGCGCGCCTCGCCCGCCTTCTGGCGCAACGACGCGATGCGAGCGTGCGCGTACTGCACGTAATACACGGGGTTGTCGCTGGACTCCTGGCGCGCCAGGTCCAGATCCAGGTCGACGGTCGTGTCGTGCGAGCGCTGGAGCAGGAAGAAGCGCGCCGCGTCCACGCCGATCTCGTCGAGCAGGTCGTCGAGCGTGACGAAGTCGCCGCGCCGCTTGGACATCGAGGCCCGCTCCCCGCGCTCGATCACGTTGACGAACTGCATGATGATCAGCTCGAGCGTGTCGGGGTCGCCTCCCAGCGCGGCGAAGGCCGCCCTCACGCGCGCGACGTAGCCGTGGTGGTCGGCGCCCCAGACGTCGATCAGGCGGTCGAACCCCCGCTCGCGCTTGGACTCGTGGTAGGCGACGTCGGCGGCGAAGTACGTGTGCTCGCCGCTCGAGCGGCGCAGCACGCGGTCCTTGTCGTCGCCGAAGGCCGACGTGCGCAGCCACACGGCGCCCTCGGAGCGGAACACATGCCCGTCGCGCTCGAGCTCCTCGTAGTGCTGTTCGACCGGGCTGGGCTCCGCCTCGTGCAACGTGCGTTCGGAGAACCACGTATCGAAGTCGACGCGGTAGCGATGCAGCGTCGCCCGGATCCGGGCGACCATCAGCTCGGCGCCCTGGCGGCCGAGCTCGTCGGGGTCGCCGTCGGCCGCGCCGGGCAGCTCCGCCGCGAGATCGCGCACGTACTCGCCCTCGTAGCCACCCTCGGGGACGTCCTCCCCGCGCGCCCGGGCGCGGATCGACTCGCCGAGCTTGCGCACCTGGGTCCCGTGGTCGTTGATGTAGTACTCGCGCTCCACCTCGTCGCCGCGGAACTCGAGGATGCGCGCGAGCGCGTCGCCGTAGGCCGCGTGGCGACCCCCCGCGGCGGTCAGCGGGCCCGTCGGGTTGGCCGACACGAACTCGACGAGCACACGCTCGCCCGTGCCCGCAGGCGCACCTCCGAACCCGTCGCCCGCCTCGAGCACATCGCGGAGCGCATCGCGGTACCACGCGTCGGCCAGGAACAGATTGAGAAATCCCGGCCCGGCGACCTCGGCCCGGTCGAGCCGGTCGCCGAGCCGCTCGGCCAGCGTCTCCGCGAGCTTCTCCGCGATCGCGCGCGGCGGCTCCCCGAGCGCCGGCGCGAGCAGCATGGCGGCATTCGTCGAGTAGTCGCCGAACTCGGGCTTGCGCGCACGCTCCAGCGTCGGCGGCGAGCCGGCGCCGTTGCCGCCGCCCCGGATCGAAGCGGACGCGTCCTGCACGGCGGCCCGCAGGTCGCCCAGCGGGGTCACGACGCGGCCGAGTCGCCCGCCAGGCGCTCGGCCTTCGCCGGCTCGAACAGCGCCTCCAGGCGGGCGATGGTGCGCAGCGTCCCCATCGCAACGAGCACGTCGCCCGCCTCGAGCACGGTGTCGCCCGGCGGCTGGACTCCCACCGTGCCGTCGGGGCGGCGCAGCGCCACGATCACCGAGCCGCCGCGCACATCGCCGACGGTCTTGCCCTCGCCCGCGGCGCCCGCCGTGACCTCGATCTCCTCCATGCGGTACTCCGGTGCGACGTCGATCGCCCCGGTCACCTGCGGGTGCAGGGCGAAGCGGGCCATCTCGCTCCCGCTCGCCTTGTAGGGCGAGATGATGCGGTCGGCGCCCGCGCGGCGGAGCTTCTTCTCGGAGTCCGAGACACTGGCGCGGGCGACGATCGTGATGTCGTCGCGCAGCTCGCGCGCGCTGAGGGTGATGAAGATGTTCTCGGCGTCGGAGTCCACGCACGCGAGCACGGCCCGGGCACGCTCGATCCCGGCCGCGCGCAGGATCTCGTCCTCGGACGGTCGGCCCTCGATGAACCGAACGCCGAGGGCCGCGGCCCGGTCCCGGTTGTCCGGGTCCTCGTCCACGACGACATACGCCGCGTTCGCCGCGCGCAGGTCGCGGGCCACCTGCCGGCCAACACGGCCGAACCCGCAGATCACGTAGTGGTCGTTCAGAGCGTCGATCATTCGCTGCGTGCGGCGCTCGTCGAGCAGACCGCTGAGATGCCCGGCGACGAGGAACTCGGTGGCCGTCACCAGCGCGTAGAAGAGCGTACCGACGCCCAGCACGATCAGGGCGACGACCAACACCTGCCCGGCCAGGTCGTGCGGCGGCGGGATGGAGCCCACGGTCGCGACCGTGTCGAGCGTCCAGCGAAAGCCCGTCCACACCGAGGTTCCCTCGGTCACCATGAAGCCGACCGTGCCCGCCACGACGAGCACGACGATCGCCACGCACAGCCACGCCATCCGGCGCAGGAAGACGATCATCTCGGCGCGCGCGCGCAGGCGAGGAAGGTTGGTGGTGAAGCGAGCCAGCCGTTGGGACGAGTCGGGCATCAGTAGTGGTAGGGCTCTCGGGCGAGGATCTTGTGGCCGCGATAGAGCTGCTCGAGGAGCACGACGCGGGCGAGCTGGTGCGGCAGAGTGAGCCGGCCGAGCGATAGCCGATGGTCCACGTCGTCCAGGTCGATGCCCTTCGGGCCGCCGATCACGAAGCACACGTCGCGTCCGGCCTGGCGACGCTCCTCGAGGAGGCTGGAGAAGGCGATCGAGTCGTACTCCTCACCATCGGGGTCCAGCAGCGAGACCCACGTGCGGTCCGGCACCCGGCGCGCCACATGCTCCTCGTTGCGCAGCTCGATCAGCTCGACGCGGGCGTGCCCGGCGAGCAGCTTCTGGTAGTGCTGGACGTCGTCCGCGAAGGGGGGCCGCAGCCGGCCAACGGCCAGGACGATGATCCGCACGGCTGCGATACTAGCCTCGCTCGCCGGCTCGACCCCCACCCTGAGCGAGGAGCCCCATGACCGAAGACGACGACGCGCAGGAGCGCCAGATCAACATTCACTTCTCGCCCGAGATCATGGCGGGGGTCTATGCGAACTTCGCCAACGTCTCGCACTCCGACTACGAGTTCACGATCACCTTCGCGCGCGTGGATCACGAGGTCGACGAGGAGGAGATCCCCGGGGTCGTGGTCTCCCGCGTGAACCTCTCCCCCCGCTTCATGCGCGAGTTGATCGACGCCATGGAGGACAACTACTCAAAGTGGCGGACCCGCGAGGGAATCAAGAACCTGCCGGAGTTCGAGGGGGAAGAGGAAGAAAACAGTGGTTCGTAGCGACCGGGCGGCCCGCGCCGCCACAGCTACCGCGAAGCGGTACTAACTGCCCCGAGCGGCGGAGGGCCTGCTGTTTGCAGGCCCGGAGCTGCCGGGGCCCGGAGGGCGGCGAAGCCGCCCGGCACATTCGCCCGGACAGGCGAAGGCTCGTTGTTTACGAGCCGGAGCCAGCGCGCCCCAAGGTAGGCCGGCCCAGGGTGAGCCGAACCCTCACTCCGCGCCGCGCTCAAACGCCACCGCCGTCCCGATCCGCTCGATGGTCGGTGGGTGGCTGGCCAGCAGGAACGTCTGCCAGCCGGGCGGATCGGGATCAGCGCGGTTCTGCACGGCCAACCGCTTCTCGGACGAGATGAACGACGCGGGTTCACCGGTGAGCTTCAGCGAGTACGAGTCCGCGCGCTGTTCGACGCGGCGTGAGAGCTGGTTGGCGATCGTCGAGGTCCCGAAGGCCACCAGGCCGAGCGCGAGTGCGGCCGCCGGCAGCGTCGACGGGTCGCCCGGACGCGTCTCGGATGGACACCAGCGCTCGGTCAGCCGAGCCGCGGCGCACAGTGCCGCCGGCGCCACCAGCACCAGATACACCAGACCGCGCGGCACGTCGCGGTAGTGCACGTGACCGAGCTCGTGCGCGACGACGAGGCTCGTCTCGGCGCGTGAGAAGCGCTCGAGCAGCGTGTCGTAGAGAACGACACGCTTGGTGTGGCCGAGGCCGGTGACGTAGGCATTGGCCGCGGTGGTGCGGCGCGAGGCGTCGACCTCGTAGACCTGGCCGACCTCCACGCCCGCCCGGCGTGCCAGCTCGAGCACGTCATCGCGGGTCCGTCCCTGCTCTAGGGCCTCGAAGCGGTTGAAGATCGGGTCCAGCAAGACCGGCCCGCCGTACAGGAAGCCCGCGCTGACCGCGACGAGCGCGGCGGACCCGGGCAGCCACCAGCCGCGCGGGAAGCGACGCATCAGTGCGAGCAGCAGCGCCGCGCCCGCACCGGCGAAGACCGCGCCGATCGCGGTGGACTTGACGAGGTCGCCGGCCCACCCGCGCCAGGACTGCGTCGTCAACCCCACGTCGACGGAACGCTGCCGCGCGATCGCCGCGAGGGGCAGCGGCGCGACCGCGAGCACGACGGAGAGCGCGGCGCCCGCCGCCGCGCCGGCGACCAGCGGGCGCCGGAACGGGCCGCGCAGCGGCCCGGGCGGCCGGCGCACCAGCCAGACGAGCACGCCGAGCTCGGCGGCGACCTGGCCCGCAAAGAGTGCGAGCTGCGGGCCGCGGAAGTCGCGAGCCCGCACCAGCTCCTGCCCGCTGAAGTACGATCGGACGCTCACGGGTGCCGGGTCGATAACGCCGCCGCGCGGCCGCAAAAGGAGCACCGCGGCCTCTGCCACCACGACAACGGTGACGAGCGCGATCGGCAGGCGCGTGCGTCCGCGGTCCACCTGCGAGACGTTACCCACGTTCACGATGCGCATCGCTGTCATCACCGACATCCACGGCAACCGCCCCGCCCTCGAGGCGGTGCTCGCCGAAATCGACGAGGAGCGCGTCGATCGCGTCTGGTGCCTCGGAGACATCGTCGGCTACGGCGCCGAGCCGGACGCCTGCTGTGAGCTGACCGCCGAGCGGGCGGACGTGTGCCTCGTCGGCAACCACGACCTCGCCGTGCGCGGCGACATCTCCCTGAGCGAGTTCTCGCGCGGTGCCGAGCTGGCCGCTCGCTGGACTCAGGAGACGCTGTCCGGCGAGCACCTCGCCTACCTGCACGAGCTCGAACCCAAGGGCGTCGAGCGCGGTGTCGGCCTCTACCACGCGAGCCCGCGCGATCCGGTGTGGGAATACGTGCTCTCGACGCTGCAGGCCGAGCTGTGCCTCGACGCGCAGGCCGAGCGCGTATGCCTGATCGGCCATTCCCACGTGGCCCTCGCGTTCATGCGCCAGGAGGGCAACCCGGCCACCGGTGAGCCGTGCCCGGCGGGCACCAAGCTCGACCTCGACGAGGGCGAATGGCTCGTGAACCCCGGCAGCGTCGGCCAGCCGCGTGACGGCGACCCGCGCGCCGCCTGGCTGATGCTCGACACCAGTGCGTGGACGGCGCATTTCCGCCGCACGGAGTACGACATCCCGGCCGCGGCGGCCGCCATCCGTGCCGCGCGGCTGCCCGACTCGCTGGCCGAACGGCTGCAGTACGGCCAGTAGCATCCGGCGCCGATGCGCAGAGCCGCCGCCATCCTCCTCGCGCTGTCGCTCGGCCTGAGCAGCGCCTTCCTGGTCGCCTGTGGCGATCGCAACAAGCTGCTGCCGCAATCCGACGCCAGCGCGATCAACTCGAAGCTGGATTCCGTGGCCTCGGCCGTGGCCGCCCACGACTGCACCGGCGCGCTGGACGCCGTCAGGACGGCCGAGAGCCAGGCGCAGAGCCTGCCCGGCGACGTGGATCCCAAGCTCCAGGCCACGCTGCAGGCCAATCTCGAGCATGTGGCCACTCGCGCGCAGGCCGCCTGCACGCAGAGCACGCAGACCAAGAGCACGGTCTCCACGGCGACGACGCCGACCCAGACGACCGCGACCGAGACCACGCAGACCGAGACGACCACCACGCAGACCACACAGACCAGCCCGCCCACGACGGATACCGGCCCGACCACCGGGACGACCGACACCGGCCAATCGGGCGGGGTCGGCCCCGGGGCCGGCAACGGCGCGCTGCGGAGCCCGCAGGACTGATGGCCGAGGAGATGATCGCGGGGCGCTACCGCCTGGATCGCCGCCTGGGCATGGGCGGCATGTCCACCGTGCGCCTGGCCTTCGATACCAACCTGGAGCGCCAGGTGGCCGTCAAGCTGCTGGCCGAACACCTGGCCGAAGACGACAACTTCGTGTCGCGCTTCCGCCGTGAGGCGCTGGCCGCCGCGCGGCTCGTGCACCCCAACATCGTGCAGGTCTTCGACTTCGGGCTCGACGACCCGACGGGCCAGCACTACATCGTCATGGAGTACGTCCAGGGGAAGTCGTGTGCCGAGATCCTGCGCGAGCAGAAGGTCCTGGAGGTCGACAACGCGCTCGACATCGTCTCGCAGTCCTGCCGCGGCCTCGACCACGCGCACCGCAACGGGGTGGTGCACCGCGACGTCAAGCCGGGGAACCTGATGCGCTCCGACGACGGCGTCGTCAAGCTCGCCGACTTCGGAATCGCGAAGGCGACCGAGCAGTCGAGCATCACCCAGGTCGGTTCGGTGCTCGGTACGGCCGCCTACCTCGCGCCGGAGCAGGCGCGCGGCGAGGAGGCCGGGCCGCCGGCCGACCAGTACGCCCTCGGCGTCGTCACCTACCAGATGCTGGCCGGCCGTCTTCCCTACGAGGCCACGTCGCTGACCGAGCTGGCCTTCAAGCAGCAGCGCGAGCTGCCGCCGCAGCTGCACGAGCTCAACCCGGAGGTGCCTCCGGCGCTGGCCCACGCGGTCGCCCGCTCGATGGCGCTCGACGTCGCCGCGCGCTTCCCCAGCGCCCTCGCGATGGGCGAGGCGCTGCGCAACGGCGCGGAGGGAGTGGAGCCGCCGCCCGCGCCGCCCGGTGCCCACGAGGCCACGGCGGCCACCGAGATGCTGGCGGGCACCGCGGCCACGGAGCTCGCAGGGACCGAGGCCACGCGCGCAATCCCCCAGCGCCGCCCCGTCGAGCCGCGGCCGGCCCCGGTCGCGCCACCCCGCACGCCGGCGCAGGAACGCGCCCTGCGGCGGGCCGGCGAGCGCCAGCGCCGCGAGCGCCGCAGCGGCCGTCTCCTGCGCCGCCTCCTCCTGCTGCTCGCACTGATCGTCGTGATCGTCGTCGCCGTGGTGATCCTGAGCGACTCGCTCAGCAACAACCCGCAGCTGCGCCGCGTGACGGACCAGAACGTCCAGCAGGCGATCGACCAGGTCAAGCAGTTCGTGGACGACAACACCCGGTAGGCGATGGCGCGCCCGACCTACGACGTCCGCGACCGGACCGTGCTGATCACCGGCGCCGCGCGCGGGATCGGCGCCGAGACGGCGCGGCGGCTGGCCGCCCGCGGCGCCAGGCTGGCGCTGGTGGGCCTGGAGCCCGCGCTGCTCGAGCGGCTGACCGGCGAGCTGGGCGACCGCGCCGCGTTCTGGGAGGCCGACGTGCGCGATGCCACCGCCCTCGGCCGCGCCGTCGACGGCGCGGTGGAGCGCTTCGGTGGGATCGACGTCGTGATGGCGAACGCGGGCATCGCCCCGCCCATTGGCACGGTCGCCGTCGCCGAACCGGAGGCCTTCGAGCGCGTGATCGACGTCAACCTGCTCGGGGTCTGGCGCACCGTGTCGTTGACCCTGCCGCATGTGCGGGCCCGCCGCGGCTACCTGCTCTGCATCGCCTCGATGGCCGCGGCCATCCACCTGCCGATGATGGCCTCCTACAACATGGCCAAGGCGGGTGTCGAGGCGTTGGCGGACTCCCTGCGGCCGGAGCTCGCGGGCGACGGGGTAGACGTCGGCTGC
>JAWVFS010000395.1:0-5864 GCA_033855795.1 Solirubrobacteraceae bacterium
GGCGCAATTGGCCGCGCGAATGGCCACCGCAAGTTTCGGTCGTTTGCTGCGTTTCCCATGTGCACGCGGCCATCGGACGGCTGCGAGGGAGAGATGCGGACGAGCTATCACCAGTTCTGCGCCGTGGCGCGCACCCTCGATGCGATCGGCTCGCGCTGGACGCTG
This sequence comes from Solirubrobacteraceae bacterium, assembly GCA_033855795.1. Taxonomy (GTDB): domain Bacteria; phylum Actinomycetota; class Thermoleophilia; order Solirubrobacterales; family Solirubrobacteraceae; genus JALYZC01. The sequence goes on from JAWVFS010000395.1 coordinate 166, forward strand.
CTCGTCGTGCGCGAGCTCGTGCTGCGCGGCCCGCTCACCGCGGCGGCGATCGGACGCGGCCTGCCGGACGTGCCACCGAACCAGCTCGCCGAGCGCCTGGCCGAGCTCGAGGCGCTCGGCTTCGCGCGTCGCCTCTCCGAGCCCGGGCGGACGCGTCGCTACGAGCTGACCGCGCGGGGCCGGCGCCTCGGGCCGGTGCTCGACTCGCTTGCGGACTTCGGGCTCGACGAGCTGGCCGGGGAGCCCGAGCCCGACGAGGCGCTCCTCCCCCACGTACTGATGCGCCAGCTCGAGCTGCGCTACGACGCGCAGCGCGGGGACGGCGAGGGCGTCGACGGGCGCTTCGAGCTCGAGATCGCCGACCGCGACGCGCTCTGGTCGCTGGAGCCGGGCGAGCCCGCTCCGCGACGCTGGGCCCTGCACGCAGGCGACGAGGGCCTGCGAATCCGCGCGGGCGCCTGCCTGGACGCCGACGCTCGCCTTCGCATGACGGCGGCGGCCTGCGCCGGCCTGGTGGCCGGGAACCGCCCGCCGGCGGACGCGGTCGACATCACCGGCGCGGCCGACCGGGCCGCGGCGCTGCTGGATCTGCTCGCGGCGCCGCCGGCGGTCGCGGCCGCCGCCGCCTGACACGGGCTCGCCCCAAGTACCATCGAGGCCGCGCCCGGGTCGGCAAACTGGTGAAGCCAGGCGCCCTTAAAAGGCGCTGCTCGAAAGAGCTAGCGGGTTCGAGTCCCGCCCCGGGTATCGCAGCGGCTCACAGCTGCCGGTAGCGCCCGGGCCCAAGGGGGGCGAATTCGGCTCGATTGGTCGATTCGGTACATGATGGGCTACCAAATCGACCAATCGGTGTGGGCGTTGGCCCGGAATCGCGGCGGGCCTGACGCCGCTGCGCTTCACCCACGCCCGGATCACGCAGGATCCCGCCCACGTCCAGGCCACGCTGGCCGCCGTCGCCCGTCGCCTGGGCCGTGTTCAGCCCCGGTAGGAGCCGGGTATGAGGCCGTATCCGCGCAACTTCCCCGTTGCTACCGTGTCCTCACCGTCGAAGGGACCTTCACGCGCGTGGAAGTATCAGCCCTCAAGCACGCCGGCATGCCCGGGCTCCATGGGAGCTCGCCATTGCTCCGGCTCCAATCGGACGAGCGCCTCGTGGCGCTTATTCGTCGTGGCAACCACGGCGCCTTCGAGGCGCTCGTCAGCCGGTACCAGTCGCGCCTGCACGCGTTCTGCCGTCACATGCTCGGATCCCGCGAGGACGCCGAGGACGTGCTGCAGGAAGTGTTTGCCGCCGCCTTCAACGCAATGCAGGCGGACGAGCGCCCGCTCAACGTGCGGCCGTGGCTGTACCGCATCGCCCGCAACCGCTCGCTGAACCACCTGCGCAAGCAGCAGCCGATCGGCGTGGACTCGATGGACGTCCACTACTCCGAGGGCGGCCTCACGACCGCCGACAAGGTTCACAAGCGCGAGGACTTCCGGCTGCTGCTCGTCGATGTGCAGGCGCTGCCCGAGACGCAGCGCACGGCGCTGCTCCTGCGCGAGATCGACGCGTTGTCCTACGACCAGATCGCCGAGGCGATGGACACGACCGTGCCGAGCGTGAAGTCGCTGCTCGTGCGCGCGCGTGTGTCACTTGCCGAGGCCGCCGAGTCTCGCCAGCTCTCCTGCGAGGACGTCCGGCTCGAGCTCGGCGAGGTCGCCGAGGGCCTGAAGAAGATGCCGCCGCCGGTGCGCCGCCACGTCAAGGCGTGCGATCGCTGCGCAGCCTTCAAGACCACGCTGCGGGACACGAACAAGGCACTGGCCGCGATCTTCCCCGTGGGCCCCCTGCTCCTCCTCAAGAAGCTCGCGCTCGCCCACCTCGGCACCACCGCGAGCGGCGGCGGCGCGACCGCCGCGAGCAGCGCCGGCGCCTCGGCGGCCGGCAGCGCCGCGGCCAGCTCCGCCATCTCAGCCGGCGTGAGCGCACTCGCCTCCAAGGCGGCCGCCGGCGTCGCGGCTGCCGCGATCGTCACGGCCGGCGCCGTTGAGGTGCGCCAGGCGACCGTCGCCCGCGACCAGGGCATCCCGGCCGCCGCCTCGCTGTCCACCGGCGGCGTGGCTGCGCCCGCCTCGGCGAGCGCGTCCGGCGCGCACCCCGGCGTCGTGCATCGGGCCACGCCGAAGGCCCACCACAAGGCGGTTGCCCTCGTCGCCGCCAAGCCCGCCACCACCACCAAGCCGGCGACCACCCCGGCTCCGCCCCCGCCCGCGCCTGCCCCGGCGCCCGCGCCGCAGCCGGCCCCGACGCGCACGCAGACCGTCACCCACGTCGTCACCCTGCCCCCCGCCCCGACGGCCGGGACCGAGAAGCCCGCCGGCTCGGGCGGCGACACGAGCGGCACCCCGCCCGGCGAGACCGATCCCGGGTCCACCACCACGACGTCGCCGCCCGTCGGCGAGGGAGGGCCGCCGCCTCCCCCGCCCTCCGACGGCGGCGGCACGCCGCCGGACGGCGGCTCCCCGCCCCCCGGTCCCTGAGCCCGGGCCACGCGCGGGCTATCCTGCCGCCGCGTGATCTCGCTCGACGACTTCCAGAAGGTCGACATGCGCGTCGGTCGCGTGCTCGCGGTCGACGACTTCCCCGAAGCCCGCAGACCGGCCTGGAAGCTCGAGATCGACTTCGGACCGGAGATCGGCGTGAAGCGCTCGTCCGCCCAGATCAAGCACTACGCGCGCGAGGCGCTCGAGGGCCGGCTGGTGATCGGGGTCGTGAACTTCCCGCCGTTGCGGATGGGCCCGTTCAAGTCCGAAGTGCTGGTACTCGGCGCGCTCGACGACGAGAAGGGCGTGATCCTGCTTCGCCCAGATGAGGACGTTGAACCCGGCGACAAAATCGCCTGAGCCCAAGCTCTAGCGACTAGCGACTACCGACCAGCGACTAAGCCGCAGTCGCGAGGCCGATCACCTTCAGCCTGCGCTCGAGCGCCTTCATTGCAAAGGCCCGCGTCTCCGCGACGCTGGTGCCGAAGATCTCGACGTCGTCGCCCTGGTCAGCGGGGATCCACTTCGGGCGCAGCACGCCGTCGGCGACCGGCCCGACCTCGGCGAGGGTCCGCTGGATCGCGTCGCCGTAGCGCGGGTCCTCCGCCGCCATGTCGCGCAGGAACAGCGCGCCGAACGCAACGTGGCGGTGCTCGTCGCGGGCGACGTTGGTGAAGCCCTCGACGAAGGCGGGCAGCGTCCCCATCCTCTCGTTGTAGTCGATGATGAAGTGCTGGCCCGTGAGGGCGAGCATGCCCTCGATGATCATGTGGTAGATCGTGATGGCCTCGACGAGCGCCTCGGTGTCCTCGGGCTCGACGGCGAGGCGGTCGACGCGCTGCTTGAGCAGCTGGTCGAACAGGTCGTTGAACTCCGGGTTGAGATGCTGGCTGGTCTCCTCCAGCCGTCCGGTGAGGCCGTCGGCCTCGAGCACGCCGACCTCGGAGTAGAAACGGTCGAAGAACGCGACGTGTCGCGCCTCGTCGGCGATCTGCGTGCAGAGGAAGATCCGTGCATCCTCGTCGGGCATCGCGCGCATCATCGGCCCAAGCTCAGCGGCGACGCGCTGCTCGCCGACGAAGAACGACGACAGGCCGTACATGCGCGCGTAGCGCTCCTCGGCGTCGATGCGCTCGTGCCAGTCGATCCGGTCCTGCGTGAAGTCGAGGTCCTGCGTGCGCCACTGCTGGCGCTCCCACAGCAGGTACAGGTCGCGGTAGTTCAGGAGATGGTCCTCGCCACGGTCGGCGGACTCGAGTACCCCCGGGTCGTGGGTGGCCTGGAAGTCGACACGATCGGTGCGCGGGCTCGCTGTCTCGGACACGTCTGGACCTCTTCTCGCTCGGGGCCGTGGGGGGCTGCCGGCAGCGTACCGCACCGACTGGCTGGCTGGCCAGCCATGCGCACCCGCGCCCGTGGCAGAATCGGTTTCGAGATCACGCCCACCCAGCCCCGGAGGTGCCTGAATGGACATCGCCATCCCGATCTACCCCGGCTTCACCGCGCTCGACGCGGTCGGCCCCTATGAGGTCCTCTCGAACCTGCCCGGCGCGACGGTGCGCTTCATTGCCGCCGACCCCGGGCCCGTGGCGGCCGACACTGGAATGCTGACGCTCGTGGCCGAGGCCTCGTTGGACGACGTGCCGGCGCCCGAGATCGTGTGCGTCCCGGGAGGCCGCGAGACCCAGGCCGCGATCGCCGACGGCCGCATCGTCGACTGGGTCCGCTCGGCGCACGAGACGTCCGACTGGACGACGTCGGTGTGCACCGGCGCGCAGATCCTCGGCGCGGCCGGGGTGCTCGACGGTCTCGACGCCACGACCTACTGGATGGTGCTCGATTCGTTGCCGGACTACGGCGCCCGGCCGTGCGTCGAACGCGTGGTGCATCAGGGGAAGGTCGTGACTGCCGCCGGCGTCTCGTCCGGAATCGACATGGCGCTGACGCTTGCGTCGCTGATCGCCGGCGACGACGTCGCGCAGGCGATTCAGCTGGGCATCGAGTACGACCCCCAGCCCCCATTCGACGCGGGCTCCGAGGCCAAGGCGCCCGATCACATCGTCGAGATCGTGCGATCCGCCGCCGCGCAGCGTTCGCCCGCCTAGACGGCCCTACGGCCCGACCTGCCCGCCCACGATCAGGGTCGCTCCCGGACCGCCGCCGACCGGCGCCAGCCGGTAGCGGCCGGCCCGCAGGCCCGGGATGCTGGTCGACGCGCGGCCGCCGGCCGGAACGCGCAGCGTGTAGGTGCGGCCGTCCGACCGCAGCGCAAGCGCGTGCGCGCGCCCGTCCCGGGAGGCGAGCGTGAGCTGGACGCGGACGAACGGCGGAATCGTGACGGTGGGCGGATCGACACGGCCTGGGCTCGTGAAGATGAAGGTCGCGGGGACGCGGATCGGCTCCGACGGCGTGGTCCCCGTGTCGGTGGACGCGCCCGGCGCCGGAGCCGTGCCCTGGACGCTCCCGGGGCTGCTCGGCGCGGTCTGCGGCGACGCCGTGGCCGCAGGCGGCACCGTCGCGCTCGTCGAGATGGGCTTCACCGTGCCCGAGTCGCCTCCGCAGCCGACGAGGGCCGCGATCGCGAGAGCCGCCGGTGCGGCGCCCCATGTGCGAAATGTCATGTTCTTCCGTCTCCTGCCGATAAGGAGCGCATCACATGGCCCCCCGCCAATACGCCACTGCACCATGGAAGCCTCATTCGACAGCCGAGCGCACAAGCCGATCGAGTATGACGCGGTCCGGCGTCGCCTGTGGCTGTTCGGTCAGCGGTGCCACCACGGGGCCACCGGCGCCGTCATCGCCGGCGTCGCCCTGACCGGCCTCGTCGCCGCCCGCTACCGGCCACGGGGCCTCAGCGCACTGGCCGCCACCGGCGGGCTGCTGATGGTGCACGACTGGAAGGACCGCGCCGTGTGGTTCGCGCCGGGTCGGCAGACCCAGCGATAACCACGCCGGCCGAGCCCTTCACAGCTACCGCGAAGCGGTACTGACCGCCCCGCGCAGCGGAGGGCCTGCTGTTTGCAGGCCCGGAGCTGCCGGGGCCCGGAGGGCGGCGAAGCCGCCCGTTTACATTCGCCTGGGCAGGCGAAGGCTCGTTGTCTACGAGCCGGAGCCAGCGCGGCCGAGTCGACACCAAGAGGGCGGCTTCGCCGCCCAGTCACCCGCCCACGGAG
>JAWVFS010000396.1:0-6903 GCA_033855795.1 Solirubrobacteraceae bacterium
TTTCGCGACGCCAAGGGCCGCGTGCTCTATGTGGGCAAGGCCAAGTCGATCCGCAAGCGAGTCGCGTCGCATTTCTCCGGGCGCACGCAGTACGGATCGCACGAGCTCGTGACCGAGGTCGACTCGGACGAGGCCGTCGTGGTGGCGACGGAGGCCGAGGCGCTGCTGGCCGAGCAGAACTTCATCAAGCGCTACAAGCCGCGCTTCAACATCCGCCTTCGCGACGACAAGTCCTATCCCTACATCGCGATCTCGTTGGACGAGGAGTTCCCCCGCGTGTACTTCACGCGTGAGCGCCACCGCCGGGAGCGCGCCTACTTCGGCCCGTACTCGAACGCGAAGAAGGTGCGCGGCACGCTCAATCTCCTCCAGAAGGTGTTCCTGTTCCGCTCCTGCGAGGGCGCCGAGCCCGGCCGGCAGAGCGGCTCGCCGTGCCTGGACTACTACATCAAACGCTGCGAGGCGCCCTGCGTGGGCTACGTCTCCAAGGAGGCCTACCGCGAGGGCATCGAGGGCGTGATCGACTTCCTCTCCGGCCGCTACCGCCGGATCGAGCGCGACCTCGAGGCCAAGATGCAGGACGCCGCCGACGCGCAGGAGTTCGAGCAGGCGGCGCTGCACCGCAACCGCCTCCGCGCCGTCCGCTCCCTGCTCGAGCGCCAGCGCGTCGCCAACGAGTCGGTCGGCACGGTCGACGCGATCGCCGTCGCGGTGGACGGCGCCGACGCCAACGCCCAGGTGTTCCAGGTCCGAGACGGCGTGCTGGCCGACCGGCAGTCGTTCTACCTCGCCAACGAGGCCGAGCGCGGCGAGGACGAAGTGCTCGACGAGTTCGTCCTCCAGTACTACGGCACGGCCATGGCCATCCCGCCGCAGATCATTGTCCCCCGCGGCCACCGGGCCGACCCGGCCCTGGCGGAGGCGCTGTCCCAGCGCCGCGACGGCCAGGTCGAGGTGCGCTCCGCGGAGCGCGGCGACAAGCGCCGCATCGTGGAGCTGGCCGAGCGCAACGCCCGGCTGGCGCTCGACCAGGAGCGCCTCAAGGACGAGCGCCGCCGGCAACGTCGCGTCGAGGCGCTCGACGGGCTCCAGCAGGCGCTGGGCCTCGACGTCCCGCCCATGCGTATCGAGGGCTTCGACATCTCCAACATCGGCGGCACCCACACGGTGGCCTCGATGGTCGTGTTCGAGGGCGGTGCGCCGAAGAAGTCCGACTACCGGCGCTTCACGATCAGGACCGTGGACGGCTCGGACGACTTCGCCGCGATGGGGGAGGTGCTCTCGCGCCGACTGGCCCAGTGGGAGCGCCAGGCCGACATCTCGCCGCACGATCGCGAGCACGACCCCGGCTTTGCGGCCCTGCCCAACGTCGTCGTGATCGACGGCGGCAAGGGGCAGCTGTCCAGCGGATTACGCGCGCTGCAGGGCTTCCGCGAGCGCGGAGTGGTCGTGATCGCGCTGGCCAAGCGCATCGAGGAGGTCTTCCTCCCCGGGGCCAGCGCTCCGCTCGTGCTCGACCACGAGACGCCGGAGCTCCAGCTGCTCCAGCGCATCCGCGACGAGGCGCACCGCTTCGCGATCGAGCACCACCGCACGCGTCGGGCCCGGGCAATGACCGGCTCGATCTTCGACGACCTGCCGGGCATCGGCCCGGCGCGCAAGCGCGCGCTGCTCGCCCATTTCGGCTCCCCCGAGGCCGTGCTGGCGGCCTCACGGGAGCAGTTGGAGACGGTGCCGGGCGTGCCCGGGAAGGTGGGCCGGGAGCTCTACGCGATGCTCAACCGGACGGCGAGATGACCCCGAGGCGCACCGATCCGCCCCCCGAAGCCGTTAACACCCCGGACAGACCTCGTCCGGACGCGAAGGGAGAATCGACGGATATGGGCGTTTCACGGCCCGTCCGACTCAGCGATCGACTGCGCCGGGGCCGCCGCGGGCGCGCGGCGGTTCGCCCCGCCGGCTCGCATCTGAGCGATTTCGTGATCATCACCGGCTTCTCCGGTGCCGGCAAGTCGACCGCGATGGCGGTGTTCGAGGACGCCGGCTACTTCTGCGTCGACAACCTCCCGCCCGAGATGATCCGCTCGCTGACCGAGCTGTTCATGCACGAGGGGTCCAAGGTCGAGTGCGCGGCGATCGTGTCCGACGTGCGGGGCGGCGAGTACTTCGACGACCTGGCGGCCGTGCTCGAGGAGCTCGATCGCGCGGGCGTGCCCCGCCGGGTCATCTTCCTCGACGCGGACGAGCAGACGCTGCTCAACCGCTACAAGGAGACCCGGCGCCGTCACCCACTGGCGCCAGCGGGCAGCGTGGCCGAGGGCATCGCCTCCGAGCGGGCGCTGCTGACGCCGTTGCGGGACCGCGCCGACACCGTGGTCGATACGAGCGGGCTGACCGCGGTGATGCTGCGGCGCAAGCTTGCCGAGGAGGTCATGGTCCCCGACGCGCCGGCCAAGCTCGCCGTGACGTTCGCGTCCTACGGCCACAAGCACGGGCCGATGCGGGACGCCGACCTCGCCTTCGACGTCCGCTTCCTGCCCAACCCGCACTACGAGATCAAGCTGCGGCCGCTGACCGGCCTGGACGAGCACGTGGTCGCGTACATCGGCCGCGACGGAGCGCTGGACGAGTTCTACGAACGGCTCGTCCCGCTGCTGGACTACCTGCTCCCGCAGTACCTGCACGAGGGCAAGGCGCACCTGATGGTCGGGATCGGCTGCACCGGCGGCCGCCATCGCTCGGTGGCGATCGCCGAGCACCTCGCTCGCCACTACCGCGAGCACGGTTCCTACACGGTCGGCGTCAGCCATCGCGACATCGACAAGCCCCCGCGCGGATAGCGTCCGCCCCAGGCGCCAGGATTCCCGGCGCGATGATCGACCACGTAGGGTTCGAAGTCGCCGACCTGGAGCGCTCGAGCCGCTTCTATGACGCCGTCTTCTCCCCGCTCGGCGTGCGGCGAATCCACAGCACCGAGCACGCGATCGCCTACGGCGTGACCGAGCCGACGTTCTGGCTCACGGCGCGCGCGCGGCCCGGCGAGCAGTACGGCCACATCGCGGTGCGGGCCGTCGGCAAGGTGGCTGTGGACGCGGCCCATGCCGCGGCGCTCCGGGCCGGAGGGCGCTGCGACGGCGAGCCCGGCCCGCGTCCGCGCTACGGGCCGCGCTACTACGCGGCCTACCTGCGCGATCCCGACGGCCTGCGGGTCGAGGTGGTCGCCGGCAGCGGCCCGTAGGCCCGGGCACGAGCCGCGGCTGGGAAGCCCTCAGTCCAGGTCGACCCGGATCAGCTTCGGCTCGATGCCCAGGGTGCGTGGCCCCATCCGCGCGTAGCGGTTGAAGCGGGCGACCATCGCCGGGTCCAGAGGCGCGACGGCCGCGGTGCCGTCTCGCCAGCGCCCGCGGAGCCTGAGACGGACGCGAGGATTCGCGGCGATGTTGCGCGCGAAGGACGCGTGGGCGCCGTGGACGCTGATGAGCCACGCCGTGCGACCGTCGACCGGGCCCCGCGCGAGCGGCGCCCGCCGGGCCTTGCCGCTGCGTCGGCCGGTGGTCTCCAGGACGACCCACCATGGCGCCACGCCGGCGAGCGAGCGTGCCACGGGGTTGAAGACGCGCCAGAGCACCAGCGCGACCCTTCGCCGGATCCGTTCGCGCCCGGTCACGCGGTGAGAATATGCGAGGTCCGCGGGCGAGCCGAGCGCCGGCATCGCGCTGATAGCCTGCTGCGCCCCAGGGGCACGGACCGCCACGGCGGGCAGCCGCGGGGGTGGTGGGCCCTCTTCAGACGTCGTAGAGAGCAAAGGAACGAGCGCATGTCCGTACGGGTCGGGATCAACGGGTTCGGTCGCATCGGCCGCAACGTATTCCGCGCCGCCCAAGCGCAGCAGGCCGACATCGAGTGGGTGGCGGTGAACGACCTCACCGACGCCGAGACGCTCGGGCACCTCCTCTCCTACGACTCGATCCTGGGTCCCTATCCGGGGACGGTCGAGGTCACCGGGAGCAGCCTGAAGGTCGACGGCGCCGAGCTGCGCGTACTGGCCGAACGCGACCCCGCCGCGCTGCCGTGGGGCGAGCTGGGCGCCGAGGTCGTCATCGAGTCCACCGGCCTGTTCACCGATCGCGAGAACGCCGCGAAACACCTCGCCGGCGGCGCGCAGAAGGTCGTGATCTCGGCTCCCGCGAGCGGCCCCGACGTCACCGTCGCGCTCGGCGTCAACTTCCCCGAGGCCTACGATCGCGACGCGCACGAGGTCATCTCCAACGCCTCGTGCACGACCAACTGCCTCGCGCCGGTGGCCATGGTGCTCCACGAGGCGATCGGCATCCGGCACGGCCTGATGACGACGGTCCACGCCTACACGGCCGACCAGCGCCTGCAGGACCTCCCCCACAAGGATCTGCGGCGCGCCCGCGCGGCCGCGATCAACCTCATCCCCACCTCCACCGGCGCGGCCAAGGCCATCGGGCTGGTGATCCCCGAGCTCGACGGCAAGCTCCACGGCTTCTCGGTGCGCGCGCCGCTGCCGACAGGGTCCGTGGTCGACCTGACGGTCGAGACCCAGCGTGCCACCAGCGTGGAGGAGGTCAACGCCGCCTTCCGCGAGCGCGCCGACACGGGGCCGCTCGAGGGCATCCTCGCCTTCACCGACGAACCGATCGTCTCCTCGGACATCATCAAGAGCTCGTACTCGGCGGTGTTCGACTCCGAGCTCACCGCGGTGATCGACGACACGATGGTCAAGGTCGTGGCCTGGTACGACAACGAGTGGGGCTACTCCAACCGCCTCGTCGACCTGGTCCAGCAGCTCCTGTGAGGACGCTGGACGACCTCGACGTCGAGGGCAAGCGCGTCCTCGTCCGAGTCGACTTCAACGTGCCGCTGCAGAACGGGGAGATCACCGACGACACCCGCATCCGTGCGGCATTGCCCACGATCGAGGCGCTGCGCGAGCGAAGCGCGAAACTGATCCTGGCCTCGCATCTCGGGCGTCCCAAGGACCACGAGCCGGAGCTCTCGATGCGTCCCGTCGGTGACCGCTTGGCCCAGCTGACCGGGGCCGACGTGACCCTGGCGCCCGCCGTCGTGGGCGAGGAGGTGGAGGCGCTCGCCGCCAACCTGAACCCCGGTGACGTGCTGATGCTCGAGAACGTCCGCTACGAGCCCGGAGAGACGAAGAACGAGCCCGAGCTGGCGCGCGCGCTCGGGGCCCTGGCCGACGTATACGTCAACGATGCGTTCGGGACGGCCCACCGCGCGCACGCCAGCACCGAGGGAGTCGCCCACCATGTCGAGGTCTCCGGAGCCGGCGGGCTCCTGGAGAGGGAGGTGGCGACGCTGAGCAGGCTGATCGAGGACCCCGCCCGGCCGCTGGTGGCGATCCTCGGCGGGGCCAAGGTGTCGGACAAGATCGGCGTGATCGAGCGCTTCCTCGCCGTGGCGGACGCGATTCTCATCGGCGGTGCCATGGCGTTCCCGTTCCTGGCCGCCCGCGGCCACTCCATCGGCGACTCGCTCTGCGAGGACGCCGACGTCGAGCTGGCGCGCCGCGCGCTGGCCGAGGCCGAGCGCGGCTCCTGCCGGCTCGAGCTGCCCCGAGACCTCGTCCTCGGCGACCGCATCGACGCCGGCGCGCAACGGCGTGAGCTCGACGGAGTCGACGTCCCGGACGGGTGGATGGGCCTGGACATCGGGCCGCGCACCGCGGAGGACTACTCGCGAGAGGTCGGCGCCGCCGGCACCGTGTTCTGGAACGGGCCGATGGGGGCCTTCGAGCTCGAGCCGTTCGCCGCCGGAACGCGCGCGGTCGCCGAGGCCGTCGCGGCCGCGCCGGGCGTCACCGTGGTGGGCGGCGGGGACTCGGTCGCGGCGCTGCGCCAGTTCGGCCTGAGCGACCGCGTCACGCACATCTCGACCGGCGGGGGTGCCTCGCTCGAGCTGCTCGAGGGCAAGGCGCTTCCCGGCGTGGAGGCCCTGGCATGAGCGCGAGCGACGGGAGCCGGACTCCCTTCATCGCCGGCAACTGGAAGATGCACAAGACCGTGGCCGAGGCCGAGGCCTTCGTCGCCGGGTTCCTCCCGCGGGTGTCGACCGCCGGCGTCGACGTCGCCGTGTGCGCGCCGTTCACCGCGCTGGGCGCGCTCGTCGACTCGACGCGCGGCTCGCGCGTCCAGGTGTTCGCCCAGAACATGCACGAGGCGCCGAGCGGCGCCTTCACCGGTGAGGTGGCGGCGCCGATGCTGACCGAGCTCGATGTCCACGGCGTCGTGCTCGGGCACTCCGAGCGCCGGGAGTATTTCGGCGAGACCGACCGGGCGCTCGCGCGCAAGGTGCCCGCGGCGCTCGACGCCGGGCTCGTCCCGATCCTGTGCGTCGGCGTGAGCGAGGAGGAGCGCGAGAACAACGAGACCCAGCGCAAGCTCCGCCAGCAGGTCCAGGAGGACCTCGCCAAGGTCCCGGAGGACCGCCTGGCCGAGGTCGTCGTGGCCTACGAGCCGATCTGGGCGATCGGCACCGGCCAGGTGGCCACGCCGGCTCAGGCCCAGGAGGCGATCGCCTTCGTGCGCGCCCTGATCGGCGACCGGTCGCGCGAGCAGGCCGAGCAGGCGCGGATCCTGTACGGGGGGAGCGTCAAGCCCGACAACGCGGCCGAGTTGCTGGCACTGCCGGATGTGGACGGCGCGCTGGTCGGCGGCGCGAGCCTCGAGCCGGATTCGCTCGCGGCCATCGTCGACGCTGCCTCGCGCTGATGACCCTGCCCACCGGCGCGTCCAACCTGCCGGTGGAGCGGGCCTGCCTGATCGTGCTCGACGGCTGGGGCCTCGCCCCTCCAGGCCCAGGCAACGCGGTCTCGCTGGCGGACACGCCGGTGTTCGACGAGTTGTGGGGCGCCTATCC
>JAWVFS010000397.1:0-2947 GCA_033855795.1 Solirubrobacteraceae bacterium
GATCGCGCGCCAGAGCGGCGTACCGGTGGAGCCGCCCGACCGGGGCCGCCCGCTCGCCGCGGGACCGCTCGAGCCGGACCGAGACCTCGTGCCCGGCGTCGAGGTCGAGACGGACCTCGGCGCCTGGTCCGTGCACGAGACCCCCGGCCACGCGCCCTCGCACGTCTGCCTGTTCCAGGCGGAGCGGCGCCTGCTGATCTCCGGCGACCACCTGCTGGGCCGCGTGTCGCTGTATTACGACTACGGCTGGACGCCGGACCCGGTCGGTGAATTCGTCGACTCGCTGGAGAAGGTCGATCGGCTCGACGCGCGCCTGTCCCTGGCCGGCCACGGGAGGCCGTTCGCGGACGTGCGCGCGCATGTCCGCGCCAACCAGGAGCTCGTGCGGGAGCGCATCGACGCCGTGGCCGCGGCCGTCGCCGACGGCCCGATCACCGCGTTCGACGTGGTCCCGCAGGTGTACGGCGAGGATCTGGGGCCGATGAACGCGGCGTGGTGGATCCAGGAGACGCTGTGCTACCTGACGCACCTCGAGCGCCGAGGCGCCGTCCGGCGGCTGCCCGGGGAGCCCGAACGCTGGGAGGCGGCGGCTTAGCCGCCGCCTACAATCCTCGGATCATGCGCATCGACGAGATCATCGCCACGCGCGCCGAGCCGGTCTTCTCCTTCGAATTCTTCCCGCCGAAGACCGAGGAGGGCGAGCACAACCTGCAGACCGCTTTGCGCGAGCTGGGCCCGCTCGAGCCTTCCTACGTATCGGTCACTTACGGTGCCGGCGGATCCACGCGCGACCGCACGATCGAGATCGTCAAGTCGCTCAAGGACGAGCACGGCCTCGAGGCCATGGCCCACCTGTCGTGCGTCGGTACCACCCAGGAGGAGCTGCGCGAGATCCTCGACGAGGTGCGCGACGCCGGGATCGACAACGTCCTCGCGCTGCGCGGCGACCCGCCGCAGGGCGAGTCCGAGTGGCATCCGCATCCCGGCGGGCTGCACTACTCCACCGAGCTGGCGACGCTGATCCGAGAGCACTACGACGTGTGCATCGGCGCGGCCTGCTTCCCCGAGGTGCACCCGGAGGCCGTCGACCTCGCCCACGACCTGAAGTTCCTCAAGGAGAAGGTGGCGGCGGGGGCGACCTTCCTCATCACGCAGCTGTTCTTCGACAACCGCCTGTACTTCGACTTCGTCGATGAGGCGCAGGCGGCCGGCATCGACGTCCCGATCATCCCCGGGATCATCCCGGTGACCAACGTCGATCAGATCAAGCGCTTCACGCAGATGTGCGGCGCCTCGATCCCCGGCCCGCTGCTCGAGCAGCTGGAGCTGCGCCGCGAGGACGCGGACGCGGTGATCCAGTTCGGCGTCGCCTACGCCACGCTCCAGTGCGCCGACCTGCTGGCGCGCGGCGCGCCGGGCATCCACTTCTACACGCTCAACAAGTCGCCGGCGACGCGCGCCATCCTGTCCGCGCTGCGCACCCTGCGGCCTTGGGAGGCCGGCCCTCCCGGCGCGACGACCGCGCTCGGCGTCAGCCCCGCCTAGCGGCGCACGTCCCGCGGTGGCTCGATGTCGAGCGCGTGGGCCACGAGCGGGCGGCCGTCGAGCTCGTAGCGCACGTCGACCTGGTCGTCGCGCCGGTAGGTGCCGACCCCGAACGCGCCCACGAGCCAGCGCCACCAGGCCACCTTGCCCTCCTTCACCAGGGGTCGGTCGAACAGCAGCGCGCCCTGGCGGATCTCGTAGTCGTCGCCCGCGGCCTGCTTGACCCCGTTGACATAGACCTCGAAGGGAGGCCGCACTCCCGGCGGCAGCTTGACGCTCCAGCGCTCCACGAGCCGATTATGGCGGCGGCGGCGCCGGGGCACCGCGTAGATTGGGCGGTCATGACCGATGCGATCCCCTACTCGATCCGCCGCTCCCCGCGTGCCCGCCGGGTCTCCGTCACCGTCGATGCGAGCACCGGCGTCGAGGTGGTGCTGCCGCGCCGCGCCCGCGAGCGGGAGGCCGACGCGGCGGTGCGCGAGCTGCGCCCCTGGATCGAGCGGCGGCTGCGGTCGCTGGAGCGCGCCCGCGCCGAGCTCGGTCTGCGACCGGGGCTCGTGCCCTACCTCGGCGAGACGCTCGAGCTGCGCCGTGAGCGGGGCCGCCAGCGCGTGGTCCGCCGCGGCGAGACGCTGGTGGTGCCGGCGGGCGATCACCGGCCGGCGCTCGAGCGCTGGTACCGCCGCCGCGCCCGCGCGGAGATCGAGCCGCGCCTGCACGACGCCTGCGCGAGCGCCGGCCACGAGCTGGGCAGCCTGTCGATTCGGGGCCAGCGGACGCGTTGGGCGTCGTGCTCGCCGTCGGGCGCGATGAGCTTCAACTGGCGGCTCCTGCTCGCGCCCGAGCCCGTGCTGGACACCGTCGTGTGGCACGAGGTCTGCCACCTCGACATCGCCGACCACTCTTCCCGCTTCTGGGCGCTGCTCGAGCGCCGCCGGCCCGACCACCGCGAGCATCAGCGCTGGCTGCGGCGCTACGGCGCGCTGCTGACGCTCTAGTCGTCGAGCACGCGTCGCAGGGCCGCGTACACGGTTTCGCCCTTGCGCGGCTCGACGAGCCGCCGGCGCACGCGGCCCGTATAGGCCTCGGCCGAGCCGTCGCCGCGCAGGTCCACGCCTCCGTGAACGCCGGCGAGCAGGCGGCCCGGGCCGGCGACCTCGCCGCGCACGGCCACCTGCGACACCGGCGCGAACTCGCGGTAGCGCACGTCCACGGTGTCGCGCAGCGAGCTGCCCTCCAGCGGGGCCAGCCGGGCCTCCAGCGCGTCGAGCGCCGACGCCAGCTCTCCGAAGCGCCTGCGTTCGACCTTCGGCCCCGTGCGAATGGTCAGCGTGTACCGGCCGGCCACGGGGCGAGCCTACATTCCGCGCGGAACGGGAACGGGAACGGGGGGCACGAGGAT
>JAWVFS010000398.1:0-6184 GCA_033855795.1 Solirubrobacteraceae bacterium
GTACTGGTGCGAGGCGCGTCTGGGGTGGTACACCGAACTCGGCATGCGCCCGGACCACCTGCGTCTGCGTCCCCACGACGGCGACGAGCTCTCGCACTACTCGAGTGCCACGAGCGACATCGAGTACCTGTTCCCGATCGACTGGCAGGAGCTCGAGGGGGTCGCCAATCGCGGGGACTTCGACCTGCGCCAGCACGCCGAGTTCTCCGGCGAGAAGCTCGAGTACTTCGACCAGGGGACGGGCGAGCGCTACGTACCGCACGTGATCGAGCCCTCGGCCGGGGCGGACCGCGCCACGCTCGCCTTCCTCGTCGACGCCTACGACGAGGAGGAGGTGGAGGGCGAGAAGCGCACGCTGCTGCGCCTGCATCCCCTGCTCGCCCCGGTGAAGGCGGCGGTCCTGCCGCTCGTGCGCAAGGACGGCCAGCCCGAGGTGGCCAGGGAGATCGCCGGCCGGCTTCGCCGGCACATGACAGCGGAGTACGACGAGGGCGGCTCGATCGGCCGCCGCTACCGCCGTCACGACGAGATCGGCACCCCGTTCGCGGTCACGATCGACCACCAGACACTCGAGGACCGCACGGTCACCGTGCGCGACCGCGACTCACTGACACAGGAGCGCATCGCGATCGACGAGCTGGCGGACGAGCTCGAACGGCGGCTGCGCGCGCCGTGGCGCTCGCCCAAGCTCGCCGCGGACGAGTCGGCAGCCTGAGCTCAGTGCGCGCCGGGCTCGTCCTCGTCGAGGATGAGCGCCACGCGCGGGCAGGCGGCGACGGCCCGCCGCGCGTGGTCGATCAGGTCGGCGTCGATCGGGTCGGGATCGATGATCGGGTAGCCCCAGTCGTCGAGCCGGATCCGCTCGGGGAACAACTCGGCGCACAGGCCATGCGCCTCGCAGGCGATGGGATCGACGCGGAGCCGCGCGCTCATGCCGCCGAGACCTCCGCGGGCGGGACCGGGATCGGCAGGACGGGATGGTGCTGCTGAGCCGAGCAGCGCCCCTCGACCGTGTGGAGGTCGACCTCTCCGGCGAACGCCGTGAGCGCGCTGGCCAGGAGGCGGACGGCGCCGTCCGGGTGGTGGCAGGCGCCGCGTCCACGGACCTGCGCGCACCAGCGGGCCACGCGCTCGGTGTCGCGGCCGTCCCCGCGGCCGGCGGCCACACGCCACCAGGCGTCGGCGATCGCCGCCAGACCGTGGGTGCAGGGTCCGCACTGGCCGGCGCTCTCACGCGCCAGGTAGGCGATGACGCGCGCCGTCTCCGACACCCCGCACGCGGTCGCGGGCAGCAGGAAGAAAGCGCCCGCGCCGAGCGCGGCGCCGAAGCGGCTCAGGCCCAGGTCGTCGAAGGTGATCGCGGACAGCTCCCCCGGCGCGATCCAGCTGCCGAAGTAGCCGCCGACGAGCACGCCGCCAACTCGTTCCGTCAGGCCTCCGGCCGTTTCGACGACGTCCACGAGTCGCATGCCGAGCGCGATCTCATAGACACCCGCGCGCGCCACGGCCCCGGAGAGCGTGATCAGAGCCGACCCGGGCTGGGCCGCGGTCCCCAGCCCCCGGAACCAGTCCCCCCCGTGCCGCGCGATGAGCGCGAGGTGTGCCAGCGTCTCCACATTGCTCACGAGCGTGGGACGGCGGTCCACCCCACGCTCGAACGGACGCGGCGGCACGAGCGTCGGCTTGATCGGACCGCCGTTGAGGTGGTTCACCAGCGCGGACTCCTCGCCGGCGATGAAGCGGTGGGGGACGGGACGAAGACGCAGACGTGCGGCGGAGCGCGTCTCGCGGGGGCGCTCTTCGATGGACGCGGCGACGGAGCGCAGCGCAGCGTCGTTGTCCTCGGGAACGCAGACGAGGGCCTCGCGGGCGCCCACGGCGGCGGCGGCGAGCGCCGCCCCGTCGAGTACGAGGTGCGGCGTGGACTCGAGCAGGAGGCGGTCCTTGGTGCTGCAGGGCTCGCCCTCGGCGCCGTTCGCCACGACGATCGCCCCGCGGCCCGCCTCGCGGACCGAGCGGAGCTTGATCGCGGTCGGGAAGTCGGCGCCGCCGCGGCCGCGCAGGCCGGCCAGCTCGACCTCGTCGATCAGTCCGCTCGCGGAGGCGCGGTCGGGCACCGGAAGCCGACCGTGTTCGCGCTCGTGGTCCTCGTGACTCATTCGCCGATCGGCGCTGACACCGCGCAGCAGGCGCGGCAGGTGACCCGGCGCGCTCATCCCACTCCCCCGCCCGTGCGGGCGCCGGCGGCGTCTCCGGTCACGGCGCCGGATTGGGAATCGATCCGGAAGCTCGCCCGTAGCTGGACCGGGCGCCCGTCGCCGCCGGTGAGGCTGGCCGTCATCTGCTGCCCCGTGAGCGAGTCGATCCGCCCCGTGTAGGCGCCTGGGTCTCCGCCCGACCCGAGCGTGACGCTGCTCTGCTGCATCGAGACGCCGCCTCCCTGGAGCGGCTGGCCGACGATGTGTATGCCGAGTCTGCCGCGCGAGCCCCCCTGCAGCGTGAGATCGAGCGTCACGACGACGAGGCCATTCGCCTGCGGCGTCTCGCGCTCGGTGCCGCTGAGCGCGGAGTGGAAGGGAATGGCGAGAGCCGGCGTCGGGGCCTTGGACGCTCCGGCAGACGAACCAGGCTTCGCAGCCCCCTTGGCCACCAGCAGCCGCGCCGGGGTCCCGGCGCGGTTGGCCCACCCAGACCCGAGCGGGCCGCGCGGCAGCCATACGGCCAGCGCGAGCGGCGCAGCGACGATCGCGGTGAAGGCGACGCCTCGACCGGCCGGGCGGCCGCGCAGGCCCTCGGCCGCGCGCGTCCACGCCGCGAGCCACACCGCGGCGATACACGCGACGGTGACGAGCTGCATCCAGGCGCTGTTCGTGTCGCTTCCCGACGCAAGTCCGTGCACGACGGCAAGCGGCCAGGACGCGTACGCGAGCCAGTGGACAGCGCGCCACATGCTCCAGCCCACACGCGCGCGCAGGAGGCTCGTCACGATCAGGGCCAGCAGCAGGTCGAAGGAGATCGCACCGAGCCCGATCCACAGCGGGCGGTACGGCGTGACGAACGGGACGACGGCGTCGAGCAGCCCGATCGGCGCGAAGCCGTCGAGGACGGTCGTCACCACGTGCACGACGACGAACACGACGGCCAGCAGAGACAGGTTGCGGTGCAGGCCGTCGACGACGAACCGCGGCCAGCCCGGGGCCTTCCAGCGACGCGCATCGACGACGCCCAGCACGACGCTGGCCGTGAGGAGCACGAGGCTCACTGCGCCCGATCCCCGCGTCAGGTACCACATGGCGGTCGGGCCGCTGGTGGCGAGCACCGTGGTCATGCTGCGGCCGGCCAGTCGCCGACGTGGGTCACCTGCCGGTCGCGTGCGAGCAGGCGCGCGGGCATGCGGCGGTCGGAGAGCCAGCCGGGAGCGGCCTCGCCCATGACGATCGCCGCCGTGCTCGCGGTGTTGGCATCGACGCAGGTGGCGGCGGCGACGGTGACCGCTCGCCACACCTCGCGAGCGGGCCGCCCGGTTGCCGGGTCCACGATGTGATGGCGGTCGCCCTCGGGCGCCACCCAGCGGCGTGCGCCCGGGCTCGATGTCGCCAGCGCGCCCGTGGAGAGGGAGATCGTCTGGCCCGGCGCGTCGAAGCCGGCCGCGTGGTGCTCGGCGACGCGCACCGGCCACCCGCCGGCCGGCGCCGGTCCGCCGATCGCAAGGTCGCCGCCGAGGCTGACCAGCGTTCCGCATTCGAGCCGCTCGCTCACCGCCCGCGCCGCGAGATCCGCGGCCAGCGCCTTGGCCGTCGCGCCCAGGTCGAGCTCGACGCCGCGTGGCACACGCACGGCACCGCGGCGGCGGTCCACGTCGACGGTCTCCCACCCCGGCGCGGCCATGAGCCGCAGGCGAGGCGCCGCGCGTCCCTCCAGCTCATCGAAGTCGCGGTCGTACCCGAGCAGGCGCAGCGATCGGCCGACGGTCGGATCCACGGCGCCGCCGGTGAGCCGGGCGGCGCGCAGCCCCGCCTCGACGGCTTCCAGGCAGAGCGGACTGACCTCGACCCAGCGCCCGGCGGCGCGGCTCAGCCGCGAGAGCTCCGAGTCGTCACGGAACCTGCTGCACGCCCGGTCGATCCGGTCGAGCTCGTCCTCCACCAGGCGCCGGGCCGGTTCGAGGCACTCATGCCGGTCGACGAAGACGGCGACGCCCGTCCCGAGCGCCGACCAGTGCGCCGACCACGTCGTCATCAGGAGCCGCCCGAGACCGCCCCGCCGCCCCCTGAATCCGCTGCCGAGGAGCCGCTGGAGTCTCCGCCGGAACCGCTCGACGCGCCGGCGCCAGAGGCACCCGGATCGGAGCCGGCTCCGGACCCGGCCGCGGCGCCCGGATCGCCCGAGGCGCCCGGGTCAGTGCCGGCGCCGGTACCCGCCGCGGAGCCGGCGGAGCCGTTTCCGGCGCCCGGGTCGGTCGGTGCCTGCGCCGGCGGCTGGAGCCCCTGGTCGTTCGGCGTGGTCGGCGTTGTCTGGGCCGGCGCCGGGCGCGGCGCGGGGGTCGCGGCGCGGGCCTTGGTGGACTTACCCCCGAACGCGTCGGCGGCGAGCTTGGCCAATCCGCCGGTCAGCACGAGCGCGCCGGCGGCGATCCAGCCCGTCAGGCGGGAGATCCGCCGCAGTCCGCGGTCGCGAGCCGAAACGGGATGAGCATCGCGGTCTTGTCCCCCGGGCATCGCCTCACGAGTGTTCTCGCCCTCCATAAGACGAGACTAAGGCCCACCCAAGAGGAGTCTGAGAACGTGCCGGCTGCAGAGTCCCCGTAAGCTGCGTCGACCCCGGCGGTTGTTTCGGTGCCAGCGACACCCGCCCGATCGCCCCGAAAGGATTCCATGCGCCGTCTGCTCCTGGCCGTTCTCGCCCTGCTCGCGCTCGCCCCCGCGACCGCGTCCGCGGCCCCGGCCGTGAGCGGCCAGTTCCCGACCAGCGGAACGCTCAGCGGCGCGCCCAAGCACCTCGCCCAGGGGTCCGACGGCAACATCTGGGTCGTCCTCGACAACAACAAGATCGCCAAGGTCACGCCCGCAGGGGCGGTCACGGAATACACGCCGGCCCCGGCCCTGAACAACCCGAGCGGCATCACCCGAGGCCCCGACGGCAACCTCTGGCTTACGCAGACCAATGCCGTGGTCAAGATCTCGCCCGGCAATCCGACGGTCGACACGCCGACGACGATCAACCAGATCGGCAGCCCACAGGGCATCACGACGGGCCCGGACAACAACCTATGGACGGGCAGCGACGCCAACGTGATCAAGATCCCGCCTGGCAACCCAGCCGGATTCCAGTCGTTCGCGGTCGTCACCAGCGCTCGCGGGATCGCCCGCGGCCACGACGGCCGACTCTGGGTCGCCGACTTCGGAGGCCAGCGAATCGTGAGTGTCACGACCGCCGGGGCACCTACGAGCTACCTCACGGCTCCGACCGGCGGCCCCATGGGCACGGCGGCCGGGCCGGGCACCCAGATCGCGTTCTCCGATCCCATCGTGCAGCCGGAAGAGGTCGGGCTCATCACACCCGGCGGCAAGCCGAAGCGGATCGTCGCGCTGGGCGGTAGCGGCGACCCCACCGACATCGTGTTCGGCAACGACGGCGCGTACTGGTTCACCCGCTTCGGTGGCAACGACCTCCTGCGCCTGACGCCGGGCGGCCAGCAGACAAAGCTGACCGGCTTCAGCGCCGCGGCCGGACCGCGCTATTTGACCAAGGGTCCGAGCAACACGCTGTGGGTCGGCCTCGGGACGGCGAAGAAGGTCGCCCGCATCACGGATGTCTCGGCGCCAGCCGGCGGTGGCGGCGGCGGCGGTGGTGGCGGCGGCGACACGACCGCCCCGGTGATCTCGTCGGTGAGCCAGTCCCACCGCACCTGGCACCTCGGCTCGGCGCTCGCCAAGTTCGCCCGCAGCCCGATCGTGGGCACGACCTTCAGCTTCCGGGTCAACGAGCAGTCCACGACGACATTCACCTTCACGCAGTTGCTGCCGGGCCGGAGGGTCGGTCGCCGCTGCCTGGCCCCGACCCGAGCGCGCCGGAATCGCCGGAGGTGCACGCGGCTGATCACGGTGCGCCCGAGCCTCTCGTACACGACGAGCGCCGCGCGGCACCGCCTGAAGTTCCAGGGCCGTCTCTCGCGCCGGAAGAG
>JAWVFS010000399.1:0-4812 GCA_033855795.1 Solirubrobacteraceae bacterium
CGCGCCGGACCACCTGGCGTTCGTCGCGGACGGAGTGTGCTTCAGCGGCGACGCCGTGCTGGGGGAGGGCAGCGTGTTCATCACGCCCGACCCCGGCGCGCTGCACGGCTATCTCGAGGGGCTGCGGCGCCTGCGCGCGCTTTCGCTTCGGTTGATCTGTCCTGGGCACGGACCCCCCGTACCCGACCCCGCGGCCAAGCTGGACGAGTACGTCGCCCACCGACTCGACCGCGAGCGGCGCCTGGTCGCGGCGCTCGAGCGCGGCACGCGCGCCGAAGCGGACCTCCTCGACCAGGTCTGGGACGACGCCCCGGCCGTGCTGCGGCCGGCCGCCGCGGTCACGCTGCGCGCGCACCTCGACAAGCTGCGCGAGGAGGGCCGGCTCCCGCAGGGCGCGGGCGAGCCGAGGATCGAGGGGTTCTAGCTCAGGAGGGCGGCGGCGCGCCGGAGCCGCCGCCGCTCGGTGGTGCGGGCTTCTCGGCGCTCGTCAGCGGTACGGCCGGCGGCGGGGTCGTGTCGCCGCCGGCACCGGAGGCCTTCGGCTGGTCGGTCGCGCCGGAGCCGGACGTCTCGCTGTCGTCGGCGAGGTCGGGCGGGGCCTGTGCGCCGCCGGTCGACACGCTGTCGCCCGAGGTGGTCCCGGTGGATGCCGAGGGCGGGTCGGGCTCGGACGTGACGGGGGTTTCCTGCGCCGTGGGCGCCGTCGGGGCCGCCGTGGGGGCGGTCGGCGCCTTGGCCTTCACCGCCGGCTTGGCGACGTCGGCGGCGCCGAAGGCGGGCGTGAGGCCGGCGTCCGCCGGTCGGGGGGACGCAGCGGTCTCGGAGAGCGAGCGCACCTGGGGAGCCGGTGCGCCGCCGTGTGCGGCCCCGGTGTCGGAGATCTCGCGCTGAACCTCGACGGCGCCGCCCGCCGTCAGCGCCACCGAGCAGACGACGGCGCACACCTTGCCGGCGGTGACCGTGGCGGCGCTGCCGCCGATCAACCCCGTACCGCTCGCCGCGCCGCCGCCGCCGAGCCCGAGCTTGGCCAGCAGCCCGGTCCCGGTGCCTCCGGCCGGCGCGAGCGCGCCGAAGGACCGCTGCACCTGGCGGAGGCCCTGCCGGTACTCGCGGCAGCCGTCGCAGTCGCGCAGGTGCCGCCGGGACCGGCCATTGGCGCGCACGCCGCGCCCGTGGGCGAGGGCGAGGTCGGCCCGGATCTCGTTGCACGTCGTATCGCGCGCCTCGGCCGCCTGCACGAGGCCGAGCCGCGCACGCACGAGCAGCGACTTGACTGCAGGGACGCTGACGTCGTGCGCCTCGGCGAGCTCGGCGTAGCTCAGGCCCTCGAGCTCGCGCATCAGCAGGGCCGAGCGCTGCTGGTCGGGCAGCCGGCGCACGTCCGCCACCAGCCGGCGCAGGTCCTCGCGCCGCTCGGCCTCCTCGAGGGGGTCGGTCAGCGGGGAGCGGGTGACGTCGTACACATCGGCCGACGCCGGCGCCGGCCGGCGCAGCTGGTCGATGCAGCGGTTGTGCGCGACGCGGTACAGCCAGGCGCGGAGCGCGATCGGGCGGTCGTCGGCCCGAAGGGCGCCGTAGGCGCGGAGGAAGACGTCCTGGAGCGCGTCCTCGGCGTCGGGGCGCGAGCCGGCCAGCATCTGGCGCATGTAGGCGAACAGGCGCTGCCGGTAGCGATCGTGGATGACCCGGTAGGCCTCGTCGTTGCCGGCCCGGAACAGCGCCAGCAGCTGGTCGTCGGACCGCAGCCTCAGAAGGGTCGCGTTGAACCCGATGCGACCGACGCTCAGTGGTGCTTGGAGAGCAGAGGCTTCCACGGTGGGCTCCCGGTGGAAACTCTAACCCCTCGCCCAGCAGGAAGTTCCTAAAACGTCTCCGGCCGGACGAAATGCGCGGTCAGTCGAGCTTGGCCATCACGTGCTTGACCTGCGTGTAGTCCTCGAGCGCGTACATGGACAGGTCCTTGCCGTAACCCGACTGCTTCAAGCCCCCGTGGGGCATCTCCGAGGCCAGTGGGATGTGGTCGTTGATCCACACGCACCCGAATCGCAGGGCGTTGGAGACGCGCAGCGCCCGGCCCACGTCACGCGTCCAGACCGACGAGGCGAGCCCGTACGGCGTGCCGTTGGCCCACGCGATCGCCTCGTCCTCGTCGGAGAAGCGCTGGACCGTGATCACCGGGCCGAAGATCTCGCGCTGGATCATCTCGTCGTCCTGGTGCAGGCCGGCGACCACCGTCGGCTCGAGGAAGAACCCCGGCCGGTCGGGCTCGGCCCCCCCGGTCACGACCTCGGCGTGCCCGGGTCGGCGCTCGAGGAACCCCTCGACCCGCTCGCGCTGGCGCGCCGAGTTGAGCGGGCCCAGCGTGGTGTCGGCGGCGAGCGTGTCGCCCACGACCAGCTCCTTGGCCTGCGCCGCCAACCCGCCGACCACGTCGTCGTACACCTTCGATCCCGCCAGCACCCGAGTGGCCGCGGTGCAATCCTGGCCGGCGTTGTAGTAGCCGGTGCCCGCGATGGTCTCCAGCGCGGTTTCCATCGCCACGTCGTCGAATACGACCACCGGGGCCTTGCCGCCCAGCTCGAGGTGGACGCGCTTGAGCGTCGGCGCAGCGTGAGCGGCGATCCACTTGCCGGTCTCCACCGAGCCGGTGAGCGAGACCATGTCGACGTCGTCGTGCTCCACCAGCGCCGCGCCGGGCTCGTTGCCGCCGGCGATCACGTTGAGCACTCCGGGCGGCAGGAACTCGCCCGCGATCTCACCCAGCTTGAGCGCGGTGATCGGCGTCGTCGGGGCGGGCTTGAGCACGACCGCGTTGCCGGTGGCCAGGGCGGGCCCGACCTTCCACACCGCCATCATCAACGGGTAGTTCCAGGGGGCGATCTGGCCGATCACGCCGACGGGCTCGCGCCGGACCATCGACGTGTAGCCCTCCAGGTATTCGCCGGCCGACTTGCCCTCCATGCACCGGGCGGCGCCGGCGAAGAACCGGAGGTTGTCGACCATGAAGGGGATCTCGTCGTCGTGGAAGGCGGCGAGCGGCTTTCCGGCATTGGTCGCCTCGAGCTGGCCGAGCTCGTCGGCGCGCTCCTCGATCGCGTCGGCGATGCGCAGCAGCGCGAGCGCCCGCTCGCCGGGCGTGGTCGTCGACCAGCCTGCGTCGTAGGCGGTGCGCGCTGCGGCCACCGCGCGGTCGACGTCCTCCGGACCGGACAGCGGCGCGCGTGCGATCTCCTCCCCGGTGGCCGGGTTGACGACCGGTCCGGTCTCGCCGCTGGCCGGGTCGACCGGCGCGCCGTCGATGAAGTTCTGCAGCGTCTGTACCGCGGTGGCCATGGCGGCACCTCTCCTTCGTCTCGCTCCTCCGCAACGTAGCACCGGGACACCCTCCGATCCGGCGAATTCCACGGTGGCCGGTTGGCCAAGGCCGCGGCGATACCCGACCTCCGGACTAGGCATTTGACTGGCGCGACTAGGATTTGTTAGGGTCGCCTAAGCGACCGAGGCAACTGAGCTTTCGCATGTCTTTCGGACAAACCATCGCTCTCGGAGCCCTGGCGGGCTTCACCATCTACATCGGCCTGCCGCTGGCTCGGCTGCGGTTGTTGAGCGACACCTGGCGCGTCGCGCTGGCGATGTTCGCCGTCGGCGTGCTCGCCTTCCTGTTCATCGACGTGATGGGGCACGGCGTCGGGATCCTCGAGGACGCCGTCAAGGGCTTCTCGAAGGGCCGGGAGAGCCTCGGCCACACGGTCGTGCTCGGTCTGATCCTCGGCGGTGGCTTCGCGGCGGGGACGGCCGGCCTCGCAATGCTCGAGCGGCGCGCGCGGCCCCGAGGCCCCGTGTCAGCGCCGATGGCGGGGGGCGCGCCGGACACCGCGGTCGCGACCGTGGACGTCGATGCGCTCGCCCTGCAGGCCGACGCAGCGCGCAAGCGCGCCCTGCAGACCGGCCTGGCCATCGCGGCCGCGATCGGCCTGCACAACTTCGCCGAGGGCCTCGCCATCGGCGTCTCGGCCAAGGCGGGGGAGATCAGCCTCGCCACGGTGCTGATCGTCGGCTTCGCGCTGCACAACGCCACCGAGGGTTTCGGGATCATCGGCCCGCTCGGCGACGTGCGCCCGTCCTGGCGCTGGCTCGGGCTCGCCGGCCTGATCGGCGGGGGCCCGGTCTTCCTCGGCTCCGTCGTCGGCTACAACGTCACCAGCGAGCCGCTCGAGCTCGGCTTCTACGCCCTCGCGGGCGGCGCGATCCTGTACGTGATCGGCGAGGTGTGGCAGGGCATGCGCCGGTACGGCCACCGCGAGCTGGGCCTGGCGGCGCTCAGCCTCGGCCTGATGGTGGCGGTGCTGACCGACATGGTGGTGACGTACGGCGGCGGTTGATGAGTCGTCAGTCATCAGACGTCAGTCGTCAGTTGCCAGGGCTAGGCCGTTTCTGACGACTGAGGACTGACGACTGACGACTCCCGGGCGCCTTGCGCGCCCTAGACGAAGCCTTCGTAGAGCACCATTCCTCCGTCGACGAAGATCGTCGAGCCGACGACGTACTCGGCCTGATCGGACGCGATCCATGCGACCACGCGGGCGACGTCGTCGACGGTCCCCCAGCGGCCGAGCGAGATCTCGTCGACCACCTCGGCCTTGACCTGCGGGTTGGCCAGCACGTCGCGGTTGATCGGCGTCTCGATCGCCCCGGGAGCGACCGCCACCACGCGGATGCCGTGCGGCGCCAGCTCTCGCGCGATCGACTGGCCGAAGAGCTTCTGGCCGCCCTTGGACGCGCAGTAGTGGGAGTAGCGCTTCCACGGGATCT
>JAWVFS010000400.1:0-6536 GCA_033855795.1 Solirubrobacteraceae bacterium
GGCACGCCTCGCGCAGGACCCACGAGCCGAGCGGGACGATCAGCCCCGTCTCCTCGGTGAGCGCGATGAACTGGTCCGGCCCGACCAACCCCCGCTCGGGATGCTGCCAGCGCACGAGCGCCTCGACGCCGATCACCTCACCAGTCCGGAGGTCGACGGCCGGCTGGTAGAAGACGCGGAACTCGCCCCGATCGAGCGCACGATGCAGCGCGTTCTCGACCTCCAGGCGGTCGACCGCGCGCGAGCGCATGTCGGAGTCGAACAGCTCGTAGCGCGACTTACCGCGCTCCTTGGCGCGGTACATGGCCGCGTCCGCGTCGCGGATCAGCGCCTCGGCGCCGGCGTCCTCGCGCCCCATGGTCAGCGCGATGCCCAGGCTGGTGGTGAGGAAGGCCTCGGTGTCGTCGAGTGTGAACGGCGCTTCGACCGCCCCCGCCACGCGCTCGGCGATCAGCACAGCGTCGCGCTCGCCCCGGACCTCGCACAGGATGGTGAACTCGTCGCCGCCGAACCGGGCGACGGTGTCGCCGGGGCGCACGACGCCCCTCAGGCGATTGGCCACGTCGAGCAGTAGGCGGTCGCCGGCCTCGTGGCCGAGTGAGTCGTTGACCACCTTGAACCGGTCGAGGTCCAGGAACAGCACCCCGATGCCGGCGGAGCCGCGCTGGGCGCGCGCGAGGGCGTTCTCGAGCCGGTCCAGGAACAGCGCCCGGTTGGGTAGTCCCGTCAGGGGATCGTGCAGGGCCTGGTGGGCCAGCGCGACCTCGGCGCGCTTGCGCTCGATCGCGTACCGGATCGAGCGCGAGATCAGGACCTCGTCCACCCGCCCCTTGATCAGGTAGTCCTGCGCGCCGTGCTGAACGGCATTGAGCGCCAGGTGCTCGTCGTCGAGGCCGCTGAGGACCACGATCGGGATGTCGGGCGCGGCCGCCTTCATCTGCGTGACGGCCTCCAGGCCGACCGCATCGGGGAGGGACAGGTCCAAGAGCACGCACGCCGGCTCGAGCCCGCCCACCTGTGCGCAGGCGTCCGACAGCACCTTGACGTGGACCAGTTCGACCCGATCCCAGAGCGCCGTGCGCAGCATCTCGCGGACCAGCACGGCATCGCCCACGTTGTCCTCGACGAGCAGCAGGCGCAGGTCGCTCACCTCCGGGTCGGTGATGTCGTCGATCGAGAGGGTTGAGAGCGGGGTCATGAGTGGGGCAGGCGCACGATGCTGAGCCAGAAAGCCTCGATCGAGCGCACCACGGCGATGAACTCGTCGAGGTCGATCGGTTTGGTGATGTAGCAGGCGGCCTTGAGGTCGTAGGAGCGCAGCACGTCCTGCTGGGCCGCCGAGGTCGTGAGCACGATCACCGGGATGAGATGGAGCTCCGGGTCCGCATTGAGCTCCTCGAGAACCTCGCGCCCGTCCTTGCGCGGGAGGTTGAGGTCGAGCAGGATCAGGTCGGGCCGCGGCTTGCCGGCGTGCTCGCCCTCGCGGCGCAGGAAGGCCATGGCGTGTTCGCCGTCGCCGACGATGTGCAGCTCGTTGGCGATCCTCGCATCGCGCAGCACCTCGCGGGTCAACCGGATGTCGCCCGGGCTGTCCTCGACCAGCAGGATCTGGACGGGCTCGGAGGGGAGGGACCGGTTCATCCACTACTCCCTTCGGACGCTGCGAGCGTGAACTTGAACACGCTGCCGCCGTCCACGCTCGGCTCGACCCACAGGCGCCCACCGTGATGTTCCACAATTTTCTTGCAAATGGCCAATCCGACGCCCGTCCCGGGGTAGGTGTCGCGTCCGTGCAGGCGCTGGAACATCTTGAAGATCCGCTCCGCGTGGCGCGGCTCGATGCCGATGCCGTTGTCGGCCACGGCGAACCCCCATTCCGCGCCTCCGGCCTCGGCCTGCGCCGTCACCCGCACGCGGGGCGGCTCGTCGCCGTGGAACTTCAGGGCGTTGGAGATCAGGTTCTGGAAGAGCTGGCTGAGCTCGCGCTCGTCCCCGCGCACCGTCGGCAGCTCGCCGATCTCGACCTCCGCCCCGGTCTCGGCGACCGGCGCGCTCAGCGCTTCGAGCGCCCGCCGCGCGACGAACCCGGCATCGACGTCGCTCAGCTCGCGGTCCCCGCGCCCGACGCGTGAGAACGCGAGCAGGTCGTCGATCAACGCCTGCATGCGATTGACGCCCTCGACGGTGTAGCCAATGAACTCGTCGGCGTCGGCGTCGAGCTTGCCCTCGTAGCGCTTCTGCAGCAGCTGCGCGAACCCGCCCACCATGCGCAGCGGCTCGGACAGGTCGTGGCTGGCGATGTAGGCGAACTGCTCGAGGTCGGCGTTCGAGCGCTCCAGCTCCACCGCGCGGTCCCGCAGCTCCGCCGCCGTCGCGGCCAGCTCGGCCTGGGCCTGCTTGCGCTGGACGAACCCGCCCAGCTGCGTGCCGATGGTCCCCATCAGGTCGATCAGGGGCTGGTCGGGCTCCTGGATCTGCGGGCTGAAGAAGTCGACGGCGCCGACGATCTCGCCGCCACTGAGGAGCGGCAGCCCGATGCCGCCGTGCAGCCCGCTCTGGGCGGCCGCGCCGCCGCGCGGAAAGTTGGCCTCGGCCCCGGCGTCACGGACCCACACCGGCTCGCCGCTCGCCCACACGCGCCCCGGCAGGCCCTCGCCGCGCTCGAGCTCGAGCTCCATGGTGGCCCGGCGGAAGGCCTCGACCTGGGCCCCGGGCTCGTACCACGCCGCGCGGCAGCGCAGGTGGCGGCCGTCGGGCTCGGGCGTCCACAGGCCGCCGACCTGCCAGCCCATGCTCTCGCCGATGGCGGCGAGGAAGCGCGGCGCGGCGTCCTCGAGGGTCGGGCTCTCGGCGAGCACGGTGGCGACGAGGAACTGGGATGCCAGGTATCGCTCGGTGCGCTTTCGCTCGCCGAGGTCGCGGATCACCCCGGTGAAGACGCGGCGCTCGCCCCGGCGCCACTCACCGAGCGAGAGCTCGAGCGGGAATTCCGTCCCGTCGCTGCGCAGTCCAACCAGCTCCACCGTGCGCCCGATGACGTGCGCGCGGCCGGTTTCGAGATATCGCGCGAATCCCTTCCGGTGATCGTCGCGGAGGCGCTGGGGCATCAGCGTCGCCAGCTCCTTGCCGAGGATGTCCTCCGGCTCATAGCCGAACATGGTGCGGGCGCGTTCGTTCCAGAACGCGATCCGGCCGTCCTCCTCCGCCGAGACGATCGCGTCGTTGGCGGACTCCGCCACCGTCTCGAAGCGGCGGGCGGCGTCTCGGAGCTCCTCCTCGACCTGCCGACGCTCGGTGATGTCCTTGCCGACGGCATACAGCAGCTGCTCCTCCTGGCCGGCCTGGGCGCTGAACAGGATCCAGCGCCAGCCTCCGTCCCGGTGCGCGAAGCGCAGCTCGAGGTCGCGCGTCTCGTGGCTGCCGCCGGCCAGCGCCGCGGCCTCGGCCGCGGCGCGCTCGCGGTCGTCGGGGTGCACGAGTTCGAGATACGGGCGCTTGCGCAGGTCCTCGGCGGTCCAACCGAGCGTCCGCTCGAACGCCGGGTTGGCGTGCTTGATGTAGCCGTCGAACCCGGCCGTGACCAGGATGTCCAGGGACAACGAGAAGAGGCGCGTCGCGACGCGCTCGATGTCGATGGCGGACGCAGCGCCCGCGGCGGAAGCCTCCGTTCCCGTCCGTGGGTCCAGAGCGCCTGGGGTACGGATTTCGTGCGTTATGCCGAGCCCTCTCGTTCCAGCGAGCCTGCACCGCGCCCGCGCGGCATGGTACCGCGGAGCTCAGAGATCACGGAAGGTGGCGAGCGCGGCCTCCACCACCTGGGGCTCGTGCGGGAAGGCGATCTGCTCGAGCGGCTTGGAGTAGGGCATCGGAAGGTCGGCCCCGGTGACGCGCGCCACGGGAGCGTCGAGGTCGTCGAACGCCTGCTCCTGGACGAGCGCGGCGATGTTCGCGCCGACGCCGCCGTGCGGCCAGCCCTCTTCGACGATGACGCAGCGGTTGGTCTTGCGCACGGAGGCGAGGATCGTGTCGAGGTCCAGTGGCCGCAGCGTGCGCGGATCGATCACCTCGGCCTCGACGTCGTGCTCGGCGGCGAGTACGTCCGCCGCCTTCTCGGCCGTCACGGCCATGCGCGAGATGCCGACGATGCTGACGTCGGCGCCCTCGCGGCGGATCGCCGCGCGGCCGAAGCCGGCCACGTGGTCCTCGCCGTCGGGGACGTCGCCCCGCTGGCCGTACAGGTACTCGTGCTCGATGAAGATCACCGGGTTGTCGTCGCGGATGGCGGCCTTCAGCAGCCCCTTCGCGTCCGCGGCCGTCGAGGGAACGGCGACCAGCAGCCCGGGCACCTGCAGGAACATCGACTCGAGGCAGTGCGAGTGCGTCGGCCCCAGCTGGTGCCCGGCGCCCTGCGGCATGCGGATCACCAACGGCACCTTGGCCTGGCCGCCGAACATGTAACGGATATGGGCGGCGTGGTTGACGATCTGGTCGAACGCCAGCAGCGAGAAGTTGATCGTCATCAGCTCGACCACGGGCCGCAGCCCGGTCATGGCCGCGCCCACCCCCATCCCGACGATCGTGTTCTCGGAGATCGGCGTGTCGCGCACGCGCCGCTCGCCGAACTCGTCGAGCAGTCCCGCCGTGACCTTGAAAGCGCCGTTGAAGACTCCGATGTCCTCGCCCAGGAGCATCACCGACTCGTCCCGGCGCATCTCCTCGCGCAGCGCGGTGTTCAGCGCCTCCCGGTAGCGCATGACGGTCATCCCTCGTCCTCCCCCCGGTGGACGCCGGGCGAGCGCTCGTCGATCGAGTACCAGCCCTGGACCTGGTCGCCGAGCACGTAGACGTCGTCGTACAGCGAGGAGGCCTCGGGGAAGGGTGAGGCGTCCGCGAACGTGACGGCGGCGTCCACGCGGGCCTGCGCGCGCCGGTCGAGCTCGTCGCGCTCCTCCACGCTGGAGACGCCCTCGGCCACGAGCCGCTCGCCGAACGTCGCGATCGGGTCGCGCCGCCGCCACGTCTCGACCTGCTCCTTGGTGCGGTACTCCTCCGGGTCGGCCATCGAGTGGCCGCGGAACCGGTACGTGACCGCCTCCACGAGCGTCGGCCGGCGCTCCTCGCGGGCGACCCGCAGCGCCTCGGACACGACGGCGTGCGTGTCGACGACGTCCATGCCGTCACAGCGCAGGCCGGGTACGCCGAACGACTCGCCCTTGCGCTGGAGGTCGGTCACGGCCGAGTGGCGCTCGAGCGCCGTGCCCATACCGAACTGGTTGTTGGTCACCATGAACACGACCGGCAGGTTCCAGAGGGCCGCCAGGTTCATGGTCTCCCCGAACGTGCCCTGGTTGGAGGCGCCGTCGCCGAATGTGCACACGGTCGCATCGCCGGTGCCGAGGT
This sequence comes from Solirubrobacteraceae bacterium, assembly GCA_033855795.1. Lineage (GTDB taxonomy): Bacteria > Actinomycetota > Thermoleophilia > Solirubrobacterales > Solirubrobacteraceae > JALYZC01. The sequence goes on from JAWVFS010000400.1 coordinate 5,401, forward strand.
AGTCCGCCGCCAGGCCCATGCCCGCGGCCAGCGGCAGGTTGCCGCCGACGATCCCGTACCCGCCCATGAAGCGGCGCTCGAGGTCGAACATGTGCATCGAGCCGCCACGGCCCCGCGAGCAGCCGTCCACGCGGCCGAACAGCTCCGCCATGACGGCGTCGGGGCTCGTGCCGCGCGCGAGCGCGTGGCCGTGTGAGCGGTAGGTCGAGACGAGGTAGTCGGCGTCGCGCATCGCCCGGGCGGCGCCGACGATCGTGGCCTCCTCGCCGATTGCGAGGTGGAGGAAGCCGCCCACCTTGGCCTTGGCGTACATCTCGCCGGCGCGCTCCTCGAAGCGCCGGATGAGGAGCATCGCCTCCAGCCACTCGCGCGCCTCAGCGGGCTCGGGCAGCGGCCGCGGGGCGGGTTCGCCCTGCCCCTCGACGGCTGCGATCACCCGGTCGGCCATGGTCCTGCGGCCACATTAGCGCAGGGGATTCCCCCGTCCGGGAGGCCCCGGCCGGGTCAGATCGTGTCGACGTCGGCCAGCTCGCGCCAGGCGGCGATGAACTCGTCCGCCTCGAGCTGAGCGAGGTCGGCCTTCAGTCGGCGCGCGAGGCGGCCGGCGGCGGCCGGGGTGCAGTCCCAGAACAGCTCCACCTCGCCGGACGCGATGCCCACCACCTCGACGGTGTCCACGCGCTCGGGGTCCGCGAGAAACGACGGGGCCGGCCCCTTCCGCGACACGATCACGTGGTAGGCGCGGTTGGCCCTCACGCCGCCCGCATCCCGCGCAGCGCGTCGGCGGCATCCTCGAGCGCCGCCTCGCCGTGGAAGACCCGGTCGCCCACGCGCACGGCCGGGACACCGCGGACCCCGGCCTCGGCGGCCGCCGCGGTCGCGCGCGCCAGCCCCGCGGCCACGCCGCGCGTGCCGGCGGCCTTGAGGACAGCCGCCGGGTGCATCTCGCACGCGGCGGCGGCGATCACGACGCTGTCGGGATCGGACAGGTCGCGGCCGGCGGCGAAGGCCTGGCGAAACGCGGCGAGCGAGAACGCGACCACCCGGCCGATCGACTTCGCGTACGTGGCGACGCGCATGGCGAGCCCCGTGTCGCCCGGCCAGTCCGGCGGCCAGCGCAGCGGCTGCAGCCCCCG
>JAWVFS010000401.1:0-4105 GCA_033855795.1 Solirubrobacteraceae bacterium
AACGTGCAGGGCGTGATCGGCAGCAAGCCGGCGCCGCCGCGGTCGTCGCTTCCGGTCGGCTATCTCGCCGGCGAGCCCCTGGCGGGCCCGCCCGACTGGTGGGTCGAGACGCTCGCCGGATTCGTCGAGGACGGGTTCGACACCCTCGTGTTCTGGCCCGTGGACACCGAGCCCGAACAGGTGGAGCTGCTGGCGGGCGAGGTCGTTCCCCACCTCCCGTAAAACCGCGCCCTCGCAGCGGCCCGGCCGACCCCCACGTTGGGTGGCCGGCCGGGCGATTCGGAGGGCGGGTGCGTGCGGCGTTATCTACCGGCCATCGCGCACCGGCTCGAGCGCGTGGTCTGAGACGAAATCGCCGACCTGGGCGCCGAGCGCCTGCCCGGCGTCCTCGTCATAGCGGAAGTGCTGACCCGCGTAGATTCGGCTCACCGACGCTTCGTCCGCGGCCTGCGAGAAGCTCTGGAAGCTTCGCGCGACGCCCGGCATGCTCGGAGTCGTCAGTGAGAACTCCAGACGGTCGGTGCCGAGGAACTCGCGCAGGGCGACGGCGGCCGACTGGCTGATCTCGGCGTGGGCGCCGGCGTAGCTCGGGTCCAGTGCCGTCGCCGCCAGCGGGGTCCAGCTGGTATCGCCCGTCGTGTCCGGATTGCCGTCCCCGTCGGCCGCGCGGACCGCCGTGATTGGACGCCAGCGGTGATAGGCGTACTTGGAGTCGTAGAGTGCGATCACCCCGTCGGCCAGGCTCGTGTCGAGCAGGGCGAACAGGCGAGCGTCCTGATCGAGGGTGTCGTGGTGCGAGATCCCCGCCGTCTGCGCGATCTGATTCCAGACGTTCTGAACGGGCTCGGCCCCCCAGAAGCGGCCGATCTGCGTCTGCTCGTCGGTCCGTGTCGTGCCGTTGATCGAGCCGAGGGACTTGACCTCGCTGAAGTCCGCCGTGTAGCGCGGGCTGGTCACCGCCGGCGGGGGTGGCGGCCGGAACCGGTCAGCGGTCGCCAGCGCGAACGGGCGCACGTTGCCCCAGTGCGTGAAGACCGGCTGCTGGAAGTTCGGCGGCGTGAGCTGGTACTCGCCGGGCCCGGCCTGCGGCACGAACACCGGCGGCGTGGCGCCGGAGCCGTCGTTCGTGCGCGCGGCCAGGATGCGGTTGGCGGCCTCGGTTCCGATTCGGATTCCACGGCGCACGTGCGCACCGGGGCCGATCTGCGACAGGGAGTCCTGGAACTTCGCGTCGATCACCGACTGCTGGCTGGGAAACAGGGACAGCATGGCCGTGTGCGCCGCCGCGGCCGCGGCGGCATCGGCCGACGCGCTGCGCGGTGCGTGCAGCGGCAGGTACGGCGCGTGCCCGCGCACGATCGCATTCACCGCGTCGTAGATGGCGAGGTGCACGATCGCCATGCTGCGAGTGGGGTGGACGGTGGCCGGCTGGGCGCCCGGCGTCTGGAGCACCCCGAGCAGCGTGCGGTTCCACTGGATGACCTGATCGGGTTGGCTCGAGCCGGCGGTGGCGGCCCGCGCGCGTTGGCGCTGCGCCGGGCGGGCGTCCGCCACGGCCGCGAAGGAGATGCTCGCGATGAGGACGGCCAGGGTGGCTGCGATACGTCTCATGGTCCAAGCTCCGTTCTGTCGTGTTGATCTACTATGCATCATAGGACGACGCAGCATAGTAGATTCTTCCCCAACAGGATCAACGGCCCCGAGGAGGCAAAACGGTTGGCCCATGTGCTCTATATGGAGTGGGAGCTCCCTGGTCTCGCCGACGACCACGCCGCTTCCCAGCTCGTCGCCGAGCTGTGCGAAGCGGAGCGGGGCCGGCTGGTCGGATCACGTGGCGTCCACGCCAGCCTCCTGCTGCAGGATGGCCCACGACTCGTGGTGATCATGGTCCTGGACTCGCGGGCCATGCTCGAGGCCTATGCGAGCTGGACACGGCTCCGCGTGACGCGGCGGCTCGGTGTCAGGCCGTCACGCCAGGAGACCTTCGACCTGCTGGGGGCGGCCGAGGGCGGCGCGCCGCTTGCGCTCGGAGCCGAAATCTCCTACGATGCGTCGTATTCCCTCTCGAAGAAAAAAGAAGAAGCCTCCGCCGCCGCCGCTGCACGAGCTCGAGGCGGAGGTCATGGAGGAGATCTGGCGTCAGGGTGAGTCCCCGGTGCGTTCGGTCATGGACGCGCTCAACAAGGGATCGCGCAAGCCGCGCGCCTACACGACGTACATGACGATCATGTCCCGACTCGACGGCAAGGGGATGCTCACGCGCCGTCGCGAGGGCAAGACGGACTTCTACACACCGGCGTTCGAGCGCCAGGAGTATTTGAACCTGCGCGCCGAGGCCGAGGTGGACGCGGTGGTCACCCAGTACGGGGACGTCGCGCTGGCTCACTTCGCCCGCCAGGTGGACCTCGATCCGAAGCGCCTGCAGGAGCTCAAGCGCCTTGCCGAGCAGACGTAGACGGCGTTCGAATCTCGACGCCGGCGCCTCACGGCTGTTCCTGCTCAGCCTGATCATCGCTGCCGCGGCCCTGGCCGCGGTCGCCGTCGCTCTCGTCGACGGGACGAGCTCGGTGCGGGTTGGGCCACACGAGCCGGTGGGTCGCTTCAGCGTGCTGCATGAGAGCTTCAGCTACCCGCGCGCGAACGCCGCGGCGATCGTCGTACTGGTCCTCGCTGCCCTGGGGCTGTTCGTGGTGCTCCGGCTGATCTGGGCGGCGGCGGGCGAAGTGCGGGCTCAGCGACGCTTCGCGCGCACAATGGCGGCGCGCGGTCCCCGCTCCCATGGCGGCGTGATGCTGGTCGACGAGGCACAGCCGCAGGCGTTCTGCGCCGGGTTCTTGCGCCCGCAGATCTTTCTGTCGACCGGAGCGCTTCGTCAGCTCGGGCAGGATGAGCTCGAGGCGGTGCTGGCTCACGAGGAGCATCACCGCGCGCGCCGCGACCCGCTGCGTATCGCCCTCGCCAGGGTGTTCGGTCACGCTTTCTTCTTCCTCCCCGTCCTGCGCCGGCTGAGCGAACGGTATTGCGCGATGGCGGAGTTGGCGGCCGACGACGCGGCGGTGCGGGTGAGCCGTGCGGGTGGTGCGACGCTGGCTTCGGCGCTGTTGAGCTTCAGCGCGAGCGCTCATCCGCAGGGCGCCGTGGGGATCGCGCCGGAACGGGTTGATCACCTGCTGGGCCGCACGCCCAGCTGGCGGCTCCCGGGCGCGCTGCTGGTCGGTAGCTTCGCCACGGTCATGCTGTTGACGGTCCTGGCGTGGGAGGCCGGGCGCATGGCAGTCGTGCAGGCCACGTTCAGCCTGCCCGTGTTCTCCACCCGTCCCTGCGTGATGGTCCTGGCGCTCGTGCCCGGGATCGTGGCCGCGGTGGCCGTGACCTACCTCCGGCGCCCCGCCGGATAGCACCGACTCGGCGGCGGCGAGGTCATGCGGCCGCCGTGCGCCCCTGCGGGTGACCCCAACCGGCCCGCATGATCTCGGCGCACCACGCCGACAGCCGCTCGGGGCCGTCGTAGACGACCTGCACGGTGCCGGGGCGCGTGGTCGCCACTACGCCCCGCACGTCCGCGAAAGCACCGACGAGCACGCGGCGTAACACCGGCACGTCGGCCACCCGCAGGCCGGGGACCGTCACTTCACACAGATGGATCATCGAGGCTCCTTGTGCCGGCTGGGCGTTGGACGACCAGCGAGTGGGGGGCTGCATGAGTCTACTACAAGGCTTAGTAGATAGCTGCGGAAGATTTCCCGCACGGCCTGCGTCTGTATGGGTAATGGCCTACTACGTGACGTCGTATTCCGGTGTCCGCGTCGGCCTTCTCATCCCACCCGAACCACGGAGGTTCAGACACATGAAACGATCTCTCCTTGCACTCGCGCCCGCCGCGGCGGCGCTGGTCGTCGCCGGCTGCGGAGGCGGCGGTAGCGGCAGCACCCAGCAGAACAACGGGCAGAGCGTCTACGGCGGTGCCGCCGCCACCGGAGGCAAGACGACGGGCAACGCCGGTGCCGCTTCGGGCGCGACGGTGGCTCTCCGGAAGCTGAAGGTCGGCACGGCCCTGGTCGACGGGCAGGGGCGTACGCTCTACCTGTTCGAGGCGGACAAGGGC
>JAWVFS010000402.1:0-8751 GCA_033855795.1 Solirubrobacteraceae bacterium
CACGGTGCTCACGCTGGGGCTGGGCACCCTGGTCGGGAACGCGCTGATCATCATGCTCGCGATCAACACCGTCGACGGATCGAGCCCGAGCTTCGGCGGCGCGCTCGCGGTCGCCTTCGGCGTGGCCGTCGTGACGATGATCGCCATTCCCGTGCTCGGCATCGACGGCGACGCCTACCACCTGCGCCTCGTCAGGCGCCGGCGCCGACGCCTCCGCGAGCAGAACACCACCGACGTCCCCGGGGTGATCCTGTTCGAGATCGACGGGCTCGCCGAGCGCGTGCTGCGCCGTGCGCTCGATGACGGCCACGCGCCGACGCTGGCCCGTTGGCTGGGGGACGGCAGCCATCGCATCGTCTCGTGGGAGTGCGACCTGTCCTCGCAGACCGGGGCGAGCCAGGCGGGGCTGCTGCTCGGCAGCAACTTCGACATGCCGGCCTTCCGCTGGTACGAGAAGGAGCGCGGCGAGCTCGTCGTGTCGAACCATCCGCGTGACGCGGCCGAGATCGAGCGCCGGCGGTCCGACGGCGGCGGCCTGCTCGCGGCCAACGGCGCGAGCCGCGGGAACCTCGTGTCGGGCGACGCTCCGCGCTGCATGGCGACGATGAGCGTGGTTCGCGACCGCAAGCGCTCGCAGTCGAATGAGTTCTTCTCCTACTTCGCCGCTCCGTACGGCTTCGCCCGCACCATCGCGCTGTTCCTGTGGGACGTCGTGCTCGAGCGACGCGCGGCGCGTCGCCAGCGCAAGCGCGGCGAGCAGCACGTGGCCCGCGGCGGCATCTACCCGCTCGCGCGCGGCGCCATCACCGTGGCGATGCGCGACCTCAACGTGGCGACCCTGCTGGCGGACATCGTCGAGGGCGTGCCGGTCGCCTACGCGACGTTCGTCGGCTACGACGAGGTCGCGCACCACTCCGGCATCACGGAGCCGGATGCGTTCGCCGTGCTCGCGCTGCTCGACGCGCAGCTCGAGCGCCTGGAGCGCGCCACCGCCGAGGCGCCGCGGCCCTACCACCTCGTCGTGCTCTCCGACCACGGCCAGACGCAGGGCAGGCCGTTCCGCCAGCGCTACGACATCACCCTCGAGGAGCTCGTGCAGCGCGCGCTCCGCGACGGCTCGGTGCGAGCGCCCGCGGCCGTGGACGAGGCGTGGGGGAACCTGGGCGCGACCCTGACCGAGGCGCGCGAGGACGACACCTTCGCCGGCCGTCTGCTCCACCGCGTCACCCGCCGGCACGTCGTCGACGGTGCGGTTGCCCTGGGCCCGAACCGCGCGGCACTCGAGCAGGAGCGTGCAACGGAGGCCGACGCGCCCGACGGCGCCGCGAAGCCCATCGTGCTGGCGTCGGGCAATCTGGGCCTGGTCTACCTCCCTGATCGGGGCGAGCGAATGACCCTGGAGCAGATCGACGCGGCCCACCCGGGCCTGGTGGAGGCGCTCGCCGGACATCCCGGCATCGGCTTCGTGATGGTCCGCTCCGAGCGCGACGGGCCGGTCGCGGTCGGGGGGAGTGGCCGGCGGCGGCTCGCCGACGACGGCGTCGAGGGCGAGGATCCGCTCGCGCCCTTCGGCACCAACGCGGCCGCGCACCTGCGCCGGACCGACACCTTCCCGCATTGCCCTGACCTCCTGGTCAACAGCATGTACGACCCGGACGCCGACGAGATCGCGCCCTTCGAGGAGTTCATGGGGTCACACGGCGGCCTCGGCGGCTCGCAGAGCCGCCCGTTCGCGGTCGTCCCGAGCGGCTGGAGCCGCGAGCCGGAGGCGATCGTCGGCGTCGAGGCGATGCACGGCGTGCTGCGCACGTGGCTCGCCGAGACCGGGCTCGAGGTCGAGGCGCACCAGGAGAAGCGCTCCCCGGCGCAGGCCGGCGGCTGATCAGCCGCCGGCGATCCGCGCCAGCGCGCGCAGCGCCTCCCACATCCCCGCGGGCTCGAGCGCGGATGGTGAGGCTCCGGGGTGGCCCCGTGCGATCCGGACACGCAGGACGCCCGGCAGGATGCGGAAGCGCAGGGGCGGTTCGAGGGTCGCCGCCTCGCCGTCGATGCCGGCCGGGACCGGCGTGGCGGACTCGACCTCGAACGATGCGGCGGACCACTCGACCCACGCACGGCCCCGGCCGGCCGGCGCGTTGACGGCGACGACGCCCAACTGGCCGTCGTCGATCCGCGGGCGCGTGCCCCCGCCGAGCAGCCGGCCCAGCCGATAGTTGTTGTTGGAGACCAGGAGCGCCACGACGGATTGCCGCGCACCTGTGCCGCCGTGTGCGAAGCGCAGGTCGAGCGGCTCCCGGTCGGGGCCGAGGACGTCCGGAACCGTGTCGAGCAGCGTCTTCAGCTTCGCCTCGCGGTACCCCTGGCGCTGGACCGCCTCGGCGTACAACCCCATCGAGACGTTGTTCACGAACACGCGGCCGTTGACCTCGGCGAGGTCGACCGTGCGCTCGCCCCCCTCGACGAACGCGTCGAGCGCGCCGACGACGTCCTCGCGATCGACGCCGAGGTCGAGCGCGAAGTGATTGCGCGTCCCGGCCGGGATGCACGCGTACGGCAGCCCCTTCTCGGCGGCGACCGTCGCGACGATGGCCTGCGAGCCGTCGCCGCCCGCCATCGCGAGCGCGTCGGCGCCTCCGGAGACCGCGTCACGCACCAGCGTCTCGAGGTCGTCGCCCCGCTGCAGCTCGACCGCCTCGAGGCCCCGTGAGCGCGCCTCGTCGGCGAGGTGGAACTTCTCGGCCTTCCCGCCCCCGGACTTCGGGTTGAAGAACAGCACCGGGCGCTCGGGCGCCGCCGCCGGCGGCAGCGAGACGTGGGCCCTGAACGCGATCCGCGCCATAGCCAGCGCGGCCGCCAGCAGGCCGAGGACGACGAGGTCCGCAAAGCGAGCCGAAGAGATGACGAACACCAGGCCGGCCACGAACAGGACCACCGCGACGGTGAGCCCGCCGATCCGGGCGATGCCGCGCCGGAGCACGCCGTACCAGGCCGCTGCCAGGGCCAGCCCGGTGAGCGCGAGCACGATCAGGCCGCGGGGGAACTCATCCAGCGCGACCGCGATCGCCACACCGAGTCCGGCGGCCACCAGCACGATCGCCGCGATCGCCGCGAGCCGCCGCCTCATAGGATCACGGGGCCGTGAGCCCGTGGCTGGACGAAGCCAAGCGCCTCGACGTCGCCGTCTACGCGGCCGTCGCGGGGACCCCGTCGCCGACGCTCGACCGCTTCATGCGGCGGCTCTCGCACGCTGCCGACTACTCGCGGCTGTCGGTGTCGGCTGCGGCCGTGCTCGCCCTCACCGGCGGGCCGGCCGGGCGCCGAGCTGCCGGACGCGGACTGGCGTCCATCGGGGTGACCTCGGCCGTCGTCAACCTCATCGTCAAGCCGCTGAGCCGCCGCCGGCGTCCGGATCGCGCCGCGCAGAGCGTCCCGTTCGCCCGCCACGTGCCGATGCCGACCTCGAGCTCGTTCCCGTCGGGGCACTCGGCGGCCGCGTTCGCGTTCGCGACCGGGGTCGGCCACGTCCTGCCGTCGGCGGCGGTGCCCCTGCGCGCGCTCGCGGCGCTGGTCGCCTACTCGCGCGTGCACACGGGAGTCCACTACCCCGGCGACGTGATCGTGGGATCCCTGATCGGCGGCGCGCTGGCCCAGGCGACGGTCCACGCGCTCGAGCATCGTTAGGCCCGTCGCGGCAGCGCGGCCACGGTCACGTCACGGCTGACGGCGTGCAGCTCGTCCGGCAGGTCGGCCAGCTTGACGTTGGCCACGAGGTCCATCTCCTCGCCGAGCGGTCGGAAGAAGTCGTCGTAGTGAGTCGGGACCACGATACGCGGGTCGAGCTTCGGCAGGATCCGCGCCCAGTAGGCGTCCGTGAAGCTGCGTCCCGCGACCCCGGCGAGGAAGACATCGATCCCGCTGTGGCGGATCGCGTCGTCGACCAGGTTCGCGCTGCCCTGGTGGTAGAGCGTGATGCCGGCAACGGCGATGTGGATGCCCCAGACCTGGCCGCAGCGGTAGGCGCTGGGCGCGAGCCCGTCGAGGTGGTCGCAGGTCAGCTCGCCGTCGAACGGGACGGCCACGCCGAGCAGCAGCTTGGAGTGCGCGCTCGGGACGAACGAGACCTCGAACGGGCCGAGTTCGTAGGTCCGGTAGGGCTCGACCTCGACCGCGAGTTCGCCGAGCCCATGCAGGCGCATGAGGGCGGCCAGCGAGGCCGAGCCGTACGCGAGGCACCCGAAGCGCTGGGCGACCGCAGGCGCGTCGACGGCGTGGTCGAAGTGCGTGTGGCCCACGAGGACGCCGACGACCTTGCCGCCGGGCGGCGGGAGGAAGCGCGCGTGGGCCGCCGGGTCGGGCCGTGCCGGGCGGCGCAGCACGAGGCTGCGCAGCGGCACCCGCGACACATACGGGTCGATGTACAGCGAATGGCCATCGGAGTCGAGCCGGTAGCCGGACACGCCGAGCCACTGCACCGACAGGCCCGCGGGCAGCTCCACGGTGCACGACTCCAGCTCGCGCAGGGCCTCCGTGTCGTCGCGCGCGCGGCTGCGGCGCGTCGCAGCGGATTGCGCGAGGGCCGCCACATGCCGGACCGGGCCGAACACGCGGCGATTGTAGGCGCCCGGGCTCCGCGTGATAGAAGGGGCGGATGGCCGAGGTCCTGAAGACCGATCGCCCCGCACCCTCCGTGCGGGCGCTGACGCTGAACCGGCCGGACGAGCTCAACGCGATGACCGCCGAGCTGTGCGAGGCGCTGCACGAGGAGCTGCGCAGCGTGGCGGCCGACCGCGCCTGTCGTGTCGTCGTGCTCACCGGTGCCGGCCGCGCGTTCTGCGCCGGCGTCGACCTGCGGGGCTACGGCGACGCGCCGGGAAACGACGGGACCGACGCGGCGCGGGACATGCTGGGCAACCAGGAGCACATGTCCCGCCTCATCCTGCGCCTGCGCTCCACGCCGCAGCCCATCATCGCGGCGGTCAATGGCGGCGCGGCGGGCATCGGCCTCGCGCTCACGCTCGGCAGCGACATCCGCTACGCCGCGCCCGAGGCGGTGTTCCGCGCCGCGTTCCTCAATATCGGGGTGTCCAACTGCGACATGGGGACGAGCTGGCTGCTGCCGCGACTGATCGGCGCGTCGCGTGCGCACGAGATGATGCTCACCGGCCGCCGCGTGGGCGCCGAGGAGGCCGAGCGGATCGGACTGGTGGCCGGCGTGGTCGACGGAGACGGGCTGATGGCGCGCGCGCTGGAGGCCGCCGAGCAGATCGCCGCCTGGTCTCCGTGGGGGATCCGCCTGACCAAGCAGGGCATGTGGTCGGCACTGGAGGTTGGGGCCGAGCAGGCCGCGATCGAGTACGAGGACCGCCAGCAGATCATGGGCCTGCACGGCAAGGCGCCAGCCGAGGCCGTGGCCGCATTCCTCGAGAAGCGCCCGGCCGACTTCACGGACTGAGCGCGGGCGCTGCGCGCCGCTCGCCCACGGTCTCGAACGCGCAAAGCGCGACCAGGACGACGGTCACCAGGCCCGCGAGCGCCCACGCGGCGAGCTCTCCACCGGTCACGAACAGCACCGCCAGCGCCCCGACCGCCCCGAGCCTCGCGTAGCTCACGCCGCCACCCATCCGTGCGCGGAACGCGACGTGCCCGGCGAGGTAGAGCGCGACGCCGCCGCACAGGGCGAGGCGCGCCGCGTCACCGAGCGGTTCGCCCACGTCGCGGATCGCGAACTTCTCGCCGACCGCGAAGATGATGATCCCGGCGACGAGCAGCAGGTGCAGGTAGCTGTAGGCGTCCGCTGCGGCCAGGACCGGATCCTCGTGGTGACGGAGCCGCTCCTCGGCCGTGGCCGCGAAGCTGTCGAAGTACGTCCACCAGAGACCGACCGCGATGAGCAGGCCGAGTGTCACCGCCCCCACGAGCTCGGCGTCGAGCGGGCGTCCGCTCGCTCCCACGCCGATCGTGACGATCGACTCGCCGAGGCAGATGATGATGAAGAGGCTGTAGCGCTCCGCGAAATGGGCGACCGCGACCTCCTGCAGGCCGCGCAGCCGCTCGCGCGTCAGCCATGCCGGCCCCGCGTAGTCGATCGCGAGCGCCGCCGTCCACAGCGCGATGCGCGGCAGGCCGTCGAGGAACGAGCCGGCGATCAGAAGCGCCATGCCGATCACCACGGTCACGGCGAAACCCGCGATCGCGGACCACGAGGCGTTGCCGCGCCGCGACGCGTCCGCGTAGAGCGCGAGGTGCAGGAACCGCACGCCGGCGTACGTCACGGCGAAGAGCGTCGACTCGTCGCCGAAGGCCCCGGGGATGGCGAGGCCCGTGATGAAGATGAGGACCATCGCGAGGAGCAGCGCCATTCGCAGTACGGGGGCGGCGGTGTCCTGCGCGTTCGCCGCCCACACGAACGCCGACCATGCCCACCACACGAGCGCGAGCACGAGCATGGAGCGCCCGAAGCCAGCCCAGGACAGGGAATGTGCAAGCAGGGCGGTCACCTGCGTGACCGCGAAGACGAAGACGAGGTCCCAGAGGAGCTCGACCGGGCTCGTGCGGCGCTCCATCGAGCGCAGTATCGCGGAGCGCTGATTGCGCCCGGCGGTCACCGGGTACCGGCGCGGGCGTGAGCGCAGGCGCCGAGCACTCCGCGGCCGGGACCGAGACTCGTCGCGAGCCGCTGTGGTTCGCCGACGTGCCGCCGACGCAGTATCCGCGTGCGCGGGGGAGGCTCACGACCGACGTCGCGGTGCTCGGCGCCGGTATCACGGGGCTGCTCGTCGCCTACGCGCTGAACCGCGCCGGCGCGAGCGTCGCGGTCCTCGAGGCACGCAGCGTGGGAAGCGGCGCGACCGGGCATACGAGCGCGAAGCTCACCTCGCTGCACGGCCTCACCTACGCCGGGCTGGTGCGGCGCGTCGGCCGCGAGCGGGCGGCGGCGCACGCCGCCGCCAACGAGCACGGGATCGCCGTCATCGACGACATCGCACGGTCGCTCGGCCTGGACTGCGACCTCCGGCGTCGCGACAACTACACCTACGCGCCCGATCGCGACGGCCTCGGGACCGTCGAGCGCGAGGCCGAGGTCGCGCACGGGCTCGGTCTGGCGGCCGAGTTCACCACGGACGTACCGCTTCCCTTCGACGTCGCCGGCGCGGTGAGGGTTCGCGACCAGGCGGAGTTCCATCCTCAGAAGTTCCTCGTCGGCCTGGCCGCGTGGCTATCGGCGCACGGGTCTGCGGTTCACGAGCAGAGCCGGGCGCTGAGCGTGGACCAGGGCTCGCCCTGCACCGTGCGCACGCCGGAGGCGACCGTCGAGGCGGGACACGTCGTGGTCGCGACGCACCTGCCGATGCTCGACCGCGGGTTGTTCTTCGCCCGAAGCCACCCGGAGCGCTCCTACGTCGTAGCGGTGCCGCTGCGCACGGCGGGCCCAGACGGCATGTTCCTCAGCATCGAGCAGCCGGCCCACTCGATCCGCACCCATCCGTATTCGGGCGAGGAGCTGCTGCTCGTCGGGGGCGAGAGCCACAAGGTCGGCCAGGGCGGGCCCACGGAGCCCCGCTACGAGCGTCTCGTCGCCTGGGCCGCTCATCGCTTCGCCGTCGGGACTCCGCGGTTCCTCTGGTCCGCGCAGGACCACCTCCCGGCCGACGGGCTACCGATGATCGGGCGTCTCTGGCCCCTGTCCGACCGAATCCTCACCGCGACGGGCTATGGCAAATGGGGACTGGCCCAGGCCGGCGCCGCAGCCGAGATCCTGTGCGACCAGGTGCTGGGGCGGGACCATCGTTGGACGGCGGTGTACGACCCCAACCGGGTCGCCCTCCGGGGGGCCCCCGAGCTGGTCAGGGAGAACGCCAACGTCGCCGAACGCTTCGTGGTGGACCGTCTGCGCCGGCGCGCCCCGGCCGATCGGCCCCTCGCACCCGGCGAGGGGCGGGTCGTCTCTCACCGCGGCCGGCAGGTCGCCCTGGCCCGCGACGACACCGGCCGGTCGCACGCGGTGTCAGCGCGCTGCACTCACCTGGGCTGCATCGTCAGCTACAACGACGCCGAGCGCAGCTGGGACTGCCCGTGCCACGGCTCGCGTTTCGCCGTGGACGGCGGCGTCCTCGAGGGCCCGGCGGTGCGGCCGCTGGCGCCTGTCGATCACCCCGAAACAGCCGGTCTGAGGACGTAAATGTCACCGGATGGGCTTCGCGCGTCGAGTGCTGGGTAGACGATGGGAGGCGTCGGACGGGCGGCGCAGCCACGCGTGGGACCGCCCCGCCAAGCGGAGCGAGACTGAACGCGGAGGCGCCGCTCGTTTGCGCCGCCTACCCCGCACAGGAGGTCTGCGGCAGCTCAGGGCTCTTCGAGGATGAAGAACTCGAAGGAGGCGGCCGGTTCGAAGACGATCTGGGACTGGTAGGTGAGGACGCGCCGGCCGAGCGCTTTCTCGACCACGCCCTTGAAGTCATCGGCGAGGGCCGTCTGGAAGGCGATGCGTGTGCGCCGCACGAGGTCCTTCTCCCCCGCCTCGATCAGGGTCTGCTCGGCGGTCGTGAAGATCTCGTGCATGACGCAGCAGACGTACGTGTCGTCGAGGATGTAGGTCTTCGCCTTCGTGGGCCCCCGTCCATAGGACTCGCTCATGAGGTGCACCAGCCCGTTGGAGATGGCCTGCAGGGCGCTATTGGGGCCCGACGACTCGTCCTGTGCGCTCTGTTGCTCCATGCGATTCATCCGTGATGCGCGGAATTTACTCGCTCG
>JAWVFS010000403.1:0-4758 GCA_033855795.1 Solirubrobacteraceae bacterium
GTCGGGGATCGGCGTCGCGATGGGCTCCCTCATCGGCCTGCTGATCAGCGAGCAGACTCCCTTGTTCGGGTTCATGGAGAGCGGATACCGGCAGGCGATCGTCATCTCGATCGTGCTCGAGGTTGCCACCATGCTGCTGCTCGGCGCGTTCCTCGTCGCGCTCTCGCCCGGCCGGGAACGCCGGCCGGCAAGGGCCATCGTGCCGAGCTCGACCAATGGCGCCTAGATCGCGGGCCCCCCGACGAAAGTCAGCGACGGTGGCGGCGTCCCTCGTGGGCGCCGCCACCGCGCTGGCCGGGTGTGGTGGGTCGAGTACGGCGCCCCCGCCCAGCGGCTCTGTCGCGGCGCATTGGGAGCGCTTCATGCACCTGCATGGCGTCGTCGATCTGAGCGGTCCGCGGGCGGACGGGCGTTTGGCCGGGTCGGCGGGTGGACGGCTGTTCCTGGTGCGGCCAGGCGGCGTGCCCGTTCCCTTCGCTCGTGGGCCCGTCGGCTATCGGGCCGGTGCGGGCGACGAGCCCTACATCGCGGTTTCGCCGAGCGCCAGAGTCGTCGGCGGCTCGTGTTCCTTCCGTAGAGATGACGTCTATGCCCTCGCCCTGGGTTCACACCCAGGTGTCGACGTGGTGGACCAGCAAGGCCACGCGCGCCGGTTCGCGGATCTACCCGGCGGCGAGACGCCGAAGGGCATCGCGTTCGACTCCGCTGGCCGCTTCGGTCGGCGCCTGCTGGTGACCGGGGCCGCCGGGAACACCACGCAGGTGTTCGCCGTGGACTGCCGGGGGCGCGTCCAGACGCTGACGCGCCGCGGGCCGCGGGCCGAGGGTGGGATCGTGGTGGCGCCGCCGTCGTTCGGGCGCTACGGCGGTCAGCTGATCGCGCCCGACGAGAAGAGCGGGCGCGTGGTCGCGATCGATCAACGCGGTGACACCCGAACCATCGCTCGGTCCGGCCTTGCCACGGGATCCGACGTCGGCATCGAAAGCGCCGGGTTCGTTCCGCGTGGTTTCACCCGCGCCGGAGCCGCCTACCTGGCCGACCGCGGCGTTCCCGGCAACGACCATCCAGGGACGGACAGCATCTTGATTCTCAGCGGCACGGCGCTGGCGAGGGCCGGAGTCGCTCCGGGAGACCTGCTGCTCGCGAGCGAGGGTGGGGCGGAGACGATTGCCGTCCGCTGCGGCACGACGTGCACGGTCCGCCACATCGCCGACGGCCCCCGCGTGGCCCACGCCGAAGGCCACATCGCCTTCGAGCCACGTTGAGCCAGGCGATCGCGGCCGAGTCAACGGCGAAGGCCGGGGTAGGCGACCCCGCCGAGCGCCAGCGGGACAAGGGTGGAAATACCGCGGTAGGCCAGAACCGCGGCCCCCGCGCACGCGACCGGCGTGCCGTAGAGCACCAGCATCCCGGTCAAACCTCCTTCGACGCCTCCGATCCCCGCCGGAAGCGGCAGGTTTCCGGCGAGCGCACCGATCAGGTATGCCATCACCAGGACAACGAGCGGCGGCGTGCTGCGACCGAAGGCCTCGAACGCCGCCCATAGCACCGCGTTGTCGAAGGCGTAGTAGGCGATTGCGCCCAGCAGCTTCCAGCTTCGCCGGCCCAGAAGAGCGCGGGCCTCGATCACGCCCTCTTCGAGTTGCCCGACCGCGGCAGAGACCCATCGGCGAAACGCCGTCCGCGAAACGTTCATCGCGCGGCGTTGGTGCGAAAGCACCGGCACGAGTAGTGCCACCCCGATCGCGGACAGCGCGACCACAGCCGGCAACGCCGTCAAAGCCAGCGTGTGCGGCCCGTCGAGCACCCCGCCGCCCAGGAGCAGTCCCAGCACGCCGAGCACAGCCAGGTTGGGCGCGTTGGTGACCAGGAGAAATGCGACGGCCCGGGCCGCGAGCCTCGCGGTGGGCATTCCATGCCTGCCGAGAGCGCGCGCGCCAAAGGCGATGGCCACCAGCCCGCCCGCGGGGAGAAGCACCGTGGCCGCAAGAACCGAGACCGCCATGCGCGACGTCATCGCCCAGGAGAATCGCTCGCCGAAGCTGAGTTGAAAGACCGCGACGAACCCCAGCGCCGACAGGAGCTCGAGCACCGCCCCGACGGCGATCCATGCCGGCCGCCCATGGCCCAGACGATGCGCCGCGCCCGACAGGCCGGGGACCAGCGCCACCGCGCCGATCGCGAGCAGAGGCACGAACGCCAGCTGCATCGCTCGGCGCCGCCTGGTCGGCCGCCTGGGCGCTCCGAGCGCGCCTATGACGGACGCATGGCTCGGCATGTCACCTGTAGAGCGACCCGTGGTGATGCCTCGCCGCGTGTCCGACGCTGGCGGTTGCGCCCACAGTGGCGCTGGCAAGGGAGCCCGCGGCCAACAGTGCGGCCACCAAGGGCAGCATGAAGCGGCGAATTCTCCATCGGAACATGAGGCGTCCTTTCGGCTATAACCGTGGCGCTCGAGAGAGGCGGATGTCGGTCGTCGCAGATGCGCTTATAGCGCCTACGACGCCGGGGTCGATCGGCTTCTTCCCGACCTACGACGAATCATCGTAGATTTTAGGTTCTCGGGGCCGGAGCGGCCGCCGAGGTGCGCCGGCTACGGCTTGGCCCCCGGGGGGGCGTTGGTGGTGTCAAGGCGCGGCGGGTAGAGGTACTGGCCGATGCCGTCCAGGGCCTCGCCGGGGTCGCGCGGAGAGAAGCGCTGTAGCTCGAAGTTGACGCTGAAGCGCGGGCCGAGCTCGACCCGCCCGTTGCGGATCCGGGTGTAGAACCGGTCGAGCGGCCGCGGCGGCGGACCGCCCACGCGGACGCCGCGGAAGTCGTACACCCCGCCGTGGCACGGGCAGACGAACCGCTCGGAGGCTGCGACGTACTCCACCGGGCAACCCACGTGCGCGCAGCGCGTGGATATGGCGACCACGTGGTCGTACTGGTCCTTGGGGGGACCGTCGATCCTCTCGTTGTGCCTGCGGATGTAGGCGGTCGACTTCCCGGCCTCGCCGATGCCAGGCGCGATCGTGATGGTCACCGGCGCGTAGTCCGAGTCCGTGAACCGGGACAGCGGGCCAATGTCCTGCCAGGAGATGCGCGTGCGGTGGAAGATCGGTCCGAGCGCAAAGCCCAGTGCCGGCAGGGTGAACGCGGCGGCGGCCGCGGCGCCCGCCAAATGCACGCCCCCGGTCATGAACCGACGTCGCGTCACGGTTTCGCCCTCGAAGGCCCCCGGGATCTGGCGGTCCTCGGTGTACTCGGGGCGGGTCCGGCGCGGCTGTTCAGGCCCGGTCGGCATCTCCGAGGCCGCATCGTACTACAGATCGTAAGAGCTTGAAACCAGCCTGACGTCTTCCGTCTGCTACGATGTATCGTACTACGCAACGTAGTTGATACGGACGGAGACGCAAATGCTTGTGAACCCCCCGGAGAGACGATGAGGACCTGGCGTGCCCAGACCACCGTGCCCGCGCCGCCCCGAGAGGTCCTCGAGATGCTGACCTACCCGGCCGCCCTGGCCCGGTGGTCTCCTGTCGGGTTCGAGATCGAAGAGCTCAACAGCACGCACCTGCGTTCGGGCACGCACGCCCGTGTCGCCGGTTGCCTGGCCGGTCGGCGGGTCAGGTTCGACGTCGACGTGATGCAGGCGGATCCGGAGCGGCTCCTCCTGCACGCCAGAGGACCCGTGGGCATGGACGTGGAGTACACCATCGCGCCCGTGCCGTACGGATCGGCGGTCGATGCTGCGGTCACCGTGCGCGGGCAGCGTGGGATGACCAAGGCGATGATCGCCCGGGCCGT
This sequence comes from Solirubrobacteraceae bacterium, assembly GCA_033855795.1. GTDB lineage: Bacteria > Actinomycetota > Thermoleophilia > Solirubrobacterales > Solirubrobacteraceae > JALYZC01. The sequence goes on from JAWVFS010000403.1 coordinate 3,790, forward strand.
GCACCTGCTCCTGGCGGTCGGCGGCCTCGAGGTGGCGCTCGCCCGACTCGTCCGCGAGGTCGAATCGAGGGCGGGGCGCGCAGGGTCACGCGTAGGACCCTCCTGCCCATCAGGTTGAAGCTTCTGCTCGTCGCGCCGCGATCGCCAGGGGCTCGCGATCGATCAGGCCCTCGAAAGCGGCGATGAGTGGTCGCACGAGCCGCAGACCCCGGCCGGCGGCGGAGTCGATGGCCTCGATGTGGACCTCGCTGACCAACGCTGCTCGATCGCGACCGACCGGCTCCGCCCAGTGGGCGAAGAGGACGCGCACGGTTCCCGGCGTCTGCCAGTCTTCGAACGCGGCGGGTCCGTCCAGGCACGGGTAGTCGCGCCGCAATGTCCAGATCTGTCCGCACAGGCCCGACACGGACGAGCACGCGGTCTCTTCGAGCAGGACGAACGGCTGCGCGCGAAACAGCTGGTGGTAGGTCAGGTCGGAGGGCAGCCCCGGGATACGCCAGCGCACGAGCCTTCCGAGCACCCGGCATTCGGACAATGCCACGCTGCCCGCCGCGCTCCACAGCGCCGCCGGGGGAGCGGCCGCCTCGCGCCGATGGACGCTGCGAACGATCGGATCCGGCAGCCAGCGCGCCAGATCCGGGGTGTCGCGTGAAACCATGGCCTACAGTCCATCGCACATGCTGCTTCGGCCCGATCCCTAGGTATCGCGTGCCCCAGCCGGATCTCGGTCTCGTCTCGTCTCGCAAGCAGCACGCGCTTGCGCTGTTCGCCGGTCTGCCGCGGCACTACGATGCCGCGGGGGCCGTCCTCAGCTTCGGGCAGGATCCGCGCTGGAGGCGTGCGCTCGTCGACGCTGTCGGAGCCGAGCGCAACCAACGTGTCCTCGACGTGGCGACCGGCACCGGAATGGTCGCTCGGGCGCTCGTACGGGCCAGCGGGTGTCAGGTTGTCGGAGTGGACCAGAGTCGA
>JAWVFS010000404.1:0-22010 GCA_033855795.1 Solirubrobacteraceae bacterium
GTGACGAACGACGCCGGCGTCGCCGAGCGCGCGCGGATGCTGCGCTTCCACGGCTCCACCGACAAGGTCACCTACACCGAGGTCGGCTACAACTCGCGACTCGACGAGCTCCAGGCCGGGCTGCTCCGAGTGCTGCTGCCCGAGCTCGACGGCTGGTGCGACGGCCGGCGCGCGGCCGTACGCCATTACGAGGAGGCGGGGCTCGGCGAGTTCGTGCACCGGCCGCGCCCGGTTGACGGCGCCGACCCGGCCTGGCACCTCTACGTGATCCGCCATCCGAACGCGGAGCCGCTCGGCCCCGCGCTGGAGCGTGTGGGGATCGGCTCGCGCGGCTACTACCGCACGCCGGTGCACCGGCAGCCCGCCATGCGGCGTTACCCCGCCGGCGCGCCGCTGCCGGGGACCGACGAGGCCGCCGCGACGCACCTCGCGATCCCGATGAGCCCGGTTCTCAGCCGCACCCAGGCCATCGAGGTCGTCTCCGCGATCAGGTCGGCACGCGCGTAATCGCGGTCACCGATGCGCGTCTGGATCGACCTCACGAACAGCCCGCACGTGCTCGTTCTGCGCCCCGTGGTCGAGCTGCTGCGCGCACGCGGGCACGAGGTCGAGGTGACGGCGCGCGACTTCGCCCAGACGCTCCAGCTCTGTGCGCGGTTCGGCATCGAGCCCACGGTCGTGGGGCGGCACCGCGGCGGACGGGTGACCGCGAAGGCGCTCGGCTTCGCGTCGCGCTCGGCCGCGCTCGTGCGCTGGGCGCGCGGACGGGGCTTCGACCTGGCCATCGGCCACGGTTCCAACGACATCACCGTTGCCGCGGCCCTGCTGCGGGTCCCATCGTCGACCGCGTTCGACTACGAGTGGGCGACCGTCCAGCACAACGTCAACTGCCGCCTGGCGCGGGCCGTCGTCGTCCCGGACGTCATCCCGCCCGAGCGGCTGCGCCGCTACGGCGCCGGCCCGGGCAAGCTGCACCAGTACCCGGGGCTGAAGGAGGAGTACTACCTGGCCGACTTCGAGCCCGACGAGAGCGTGCTCGACGAGTTGGGCCTGGTGCGCGAGCGGCCGCTCGCCGTCGTGCGGACGCCGCCGTCGGTGTCGCTGTACCACCGTTTCGAGAACGACCTCTTCGCGCGCGTGCTCCGGCGGCTGCGCGAGACCGGCGCCCAGGTGGTGGTCCTCCCGCGCACGCCGGAGCAGCGCGCCGAGCTGGCCGGCGCGCCCGGCTTCGTCGTGCCCGATCGCGCCGTGGACGCCCAGTCGCTGGTCGCCTACGCCGACGTCGTGGTGTCTGCCGGGGGAACGATGAACCGTGAGGCCGTCGCCCTGGGGACGCCCGTGTACACCGTGTTCGAGGGTCGCCCGGGCGCGGTGGACGAGCGGCTGCTCGCCGAGGGACGTCTGCGCCGCCTGGCCGACCCCGAGGCGCTCGAGGTCGCGAGGCGCGATGGAGGCGTCGTCGCGGACCGGGTGCGCCGCGACCCGGCGCTGTTCGCCGGGCTGCTCTGCGCCCCGGTCGGCGGGCTCTGAGCCCATCCTGCAAGGCGACCTTCGTCCGCGCCTCCAAGGGCCAAGCCGCCTAGAATCCCTGCATGCGCCGACGCCTTGCCTCGGCGACCAATCCCGTTCACCGCCACTCACTGCTGCAGGTCCTGGTGGACGGGGCGCTGGTTGCGCTCGCCTATTACCTGGCCTTCCGCCTGCGGTTCGACGGCGGCGTGCCCAGCCGCTACGAGCAGTTGCTGGAGACGACGATCGTGCCCGTCGTGATCGGCACGGTGATCATCTTCGGGCTGTCCGGGATGTACCAGCGCTGGTGGCGCTTCCTCGGTCAGCGCGACTACGAGCGACTCCTACGCGGGGTCGTCATCGCCACGCTGGCGCTCGTCGGCCTCGTGGCGCTCATACACCCCGTACGCACCCAGGTGCACAGGGTGTCGACCGCCGTCTCGCTGCCCCTCGGAGTCGCCGTGTTGTTCTTCCTGCTCACGCTGCTCTTCTGCGGGGGCGCCCGGTTCCTCGTGCGGGCCGTCCGCGACCGCCCGCCGCGCGGGTTCCATCCCGCGCGCGACGCCCTCGACGTCCTGATCGTCGGGGCCGGCTCCGGCGGCCAGGCGATCCTCCGCGAGATCCTGCGCAACCCCGCGCTCAGCTACCGGCCGGTCGGCTTCCTCGACGACAATCCGCGCATGCGCGGGCTGCGCCACGAGGAGGGCGTGCCGGTGCTCGGCGGCACGACCGGCAACGAGCTGCCGCGCGTCCTCGACGAGGTCGAGCCGGACGAGGTCATCATCGCCATCCCGTCGGCCCCCGGCACCCTGCGCGCACGCGTGATGAAGGCCTGCCGCGATCGCGGCATCCCGGTGCGGACCCTGCCGACCGTGTTCGAGCTGCTCCAGTCCGGCGGCAACATGATGCGCCAGGTGCGCGAGCTGCGGGTCGAGGACGTGCTCGGCCGCGAGCCGGTCCGCATCGAGCTCGAGCGCGTGGGCGCCTACCTCAACGGCCAGGTGGTCATGGTGACCGGGGCCGGCGGTTCGATCGGTGCGGAGCTGTGCCGGCAGATCGGCCGCGTCGGGCCGAAGCGGCTCGTGCTGGTCGACCACGCCGAGGACAACCTGTTCGACATCCTGCGCGAGCTCGAGGAGGACCGCCACGTGCGCAACGCGGTCGGCGTGCTGGCCGACTGCCGTGAGGAGGAGCGCATGCGCGAGGTGCTCGCCGCGCAGCGGCCGGCGGTCGTCTTCCACGCTGCCGCCTACAAGCACGTCGAGATGATGGAGCGCAACCCGATCGAGGCCGTGCGCAACAACGCCCTCGCCACGCGGATCGTCGCCAATATCGCCGGCGAGCTGGGAGTCGACGCCTTCGTGCTCGTCTCCACCGACAAGGCCGTCGCGCCCGCGACCGTGATGGGCGCGTCCAAGGCGTTCGCGGAGTGGGCCGTCGAGTCGGCCGGTGCCCGCCACCCGGCCACGAGCTACGCCGTCGTGCGTTTCGGCAACGTACTCGGGTCCTCGGGCTCGGTCGTCCCGATCTTCCGCCGCCAGATCGCGGCGGGCGGGCCGGTGACGGTCACCGATCCCGAGATGACCCGCTACTTCATGACGATCCCCGAGGCGGTGCAGCTGATCATCCGGTCCGGCTCCCTGCGCTCGGTACCCGAGGGGGTCCCGGTGTACGTCCTCGATATGGGCGACCCGGTCCGGATCGTCGAGCTTGCGCGGGACATGATCCGGCTGTCCGGGTTGGAGCCCGACCGCGACATCGCCATCGACGTCGTGGGGCGCCGGCCGGGGGAGAAGCTGCACGAGCAGCTCTTCAACCCGGACGAGCGGCCGAAGCCGACGGCTGCCGAGAAGATCCAGCTGGCGGACCGTGAGCCGCCGGACCCCGACTGGGTGGAGTCGGTGTTCGACCAGGTCAACGTGCTCGTGCTCGAGGACAACGCGGACGCGCTCGCGGCGCGCGTGGTCGAGCTGGCGGGCGCTCGCGCCACGACTGGCGTACGGGCGGCCCCCTAAACTCCCGCAATCTGATGGATCCCGTGTTCGCCCTCTCGATCAGCGGGCCCCTGACGGACATCGGCGCCGTGGCCGGCCTCGTCGCGATTCCGGGGCTCGCCGTTCTCTCGTTGCTCTACTTTGCGCAGGCGCGCGAGGTGAAGCGCCTGCGCGAATGGGCCGGGCGTGCGCCCGAGCGCGCGCAGGAACTGCAGGACCGGGTGGCCGAGCAGGCTGGCCGAACCGGCACGATCCCGCCTCAGCCCGCTCAACGCGTCACCGCCAAGCCGGTCGCCCGTCCGGGCGCGGCCGCGAGCCGCCCGGCCGGCGCCGCTCCGGCCACCGCGGCCGCCGCCCCCGGCGCGGTGGCGGCAGGCGTCGCCGCCAACCCGGCCGCGGGGAAGCCGCCCGCGGCCCAGCCGGGCGCGCAGCCCGCTCCGGCGGGGGCCCCGGCCGCAACCGCCAAGCCGGCCACGGCCGGGGCTGCTGCGACCACGGCCCAGCCCGAAGCGAAGCCCGCGACCCCGCAGGCCAAGCCGGGCGAGCCCCAGACCAAGCCGGACTCCAAGCCCACGACCCCACCGGCGGCGACGCCGGGCGGCGGCAGCCCGAAGCCTGCGTCTCCCGCCGTTCCCGCGGCCGGCACCGCCGCGGCCGCGGCCGCGGCCAAGGGCAACGCCTCCGGCGCGACGGCTCCGCCGCCCACCGAGCGCCCGCCCGCGCGCCCAGCTGCCGCTCCGGCCGGGACGGCAGCCGCGCCCACGCGCCCGCCCGCTCGCCGCGCGCAGCCCCTGCGCTCCAGCCGGCCGAGTGCCTCGGCGGGTGCGGCGGCCGCCCCGCCGCGCCGCGGCATCCGCGCACGGCTCGGCCGCCGCGGAGCCGCGATCGTCTCCGGCATCCTGCTCGTGCTCGTCGTCGGCGGGCTGCTGATCGCCACGCAGAGCGGCGGCGGGTCGACGGCCAAGCCGAAGGCCCAGAACACGCTCGGGGCGCCGAGCCAGGGGACCAAGCCCAGGACCAAGGCCAAGCCCAGCGCGGCCACCGTGCAGCGCGGCAACACGACCGTCGCCGTGCTCAACGGCACCACGACCCCCGGACTGGCGGCGACAGTGTCCGACCAGCTCTCCCGCGGCGGCTTCAAGCGCGGCAACGTGACGAACGCCGCCGACCAGCAGCAGTCCACGACCGCAGTGCTCTACGCGCCGGGCTACAAGAGCGCGGCCGACGAGATCGCGCAGCTGCTCAAGCTCAAGAGCGTCCAGCCGATCGACCCGGGCACGCAGGCCATCGCCGGGTCCGACGCCCACGTCGTGGTGACGGTCGGGACCGACCGCACGCAGTAGTGGATGACCGGCTCCGCGACCACCGCACCCGCGGCTGACGCGGAATGCCGTCGCTGGATCGGCGTCATCGGGCTTGCCCTTGCCACCGGCAAGGGCTGCGCCCTGCTTCCTTGACCAGCTCGGCCTTCCGCGCCCCCTCGGGCACGGCGGCCACGAACCCGATCATCACGGCCGCATGACGCGCCTCGCGCAGCTCACCTTCGCGCTGCTCGTGTGCGCCACCCTCGGGGCGTTCTTCGTCACCCAGCGCCTCAAGCGCTCGCCCCTCGTCGTGCGTCAGCGCACGGTCACCGACGTGTTCTCGCCCAACGGTGACGGGATCCGGGACCGCGCGAGCATCCGCTTCTCGCTCCAGCGCTCCGACGACGTGACCGTCTCGATCGTGGACCGCGAGGGGTCCGTCGTGCGCCGGCTCGCCAATGACCGCCGGATGCCGGGCCGCCGGCCGCTCCAGTTCTTCTGGAATGGCCGCGGCCAGCGCGGCCGCGTGGTGGCCGACGGCCCGTACCGCGTGCGGATCGGCCTGCGCAACGAGGGCCGCACGGTGACGCTGCGTCGCCAGATCACGGTGGACACGACCCCGCCGCGGCCGACGGTCACGATCACGTCTCCCGGCGGGACCGGGCCCGCGCTCTTCCCCGCACCCGGAGTGCGGGCGGTCGCGGTGCGCACCGAGACGCCGCTGTTCGCTCGGCCGCGCTTCCAGGTGTACCGCACGGACGCCGGCCGGCCACGCTTCGTGGTCCAGTTCTACGGCAGCCAGGCGACGGGGCAGGGCGCGTGGGACGGGCGCGTTCGGGGGCGTCCGGCGCCGCCAGGGGTGTACGCGATCGTGGTGCGCACGATCGACCGTGTCAGCAACCCCGGTGTCTCGCCGCCGCTCGGGCCGGCGCCGAAGCACGCGGGTCGGTCGCGCAACGGCGTCATGGTCCGCTACCTGACGGCGCGCGCGCCGCTCGTGCCGGTGGCCGCCGGCGCCCAGGCCACGGTGGTCGTCGACAGCGCCGCCGGCGGCCGCTATGACTGGACGCTCACGCGGCCGGGGGCGCGCAAGCCGCTGGGCCGGGGGAAGGGTGCCGGGCCGGTGCTGCGCGTGCGCGTGCCACGCCAGCCCTCGGGGATCGACGTGCTGGCGGTCCGCGCCGGATCGTTCCGTGCGCGGACGCCGGTGCTGGTCCGCGGCCCAGGGCCTCATTCCGTGCTGCTCGTCATCCCAACGGCCTCCTGGCAGGCGGTCAACCCGTACGACGACGACGGTGACGGCCTGCCCAACACGCTGAACCGCGGCGGTCCGGTTGGCTTGGACCGGCCCTTCGCCGGTTCCGGACTGCCGAGCGGCTTCTCCCGGCAGGAGGCGCCGCTTGAGACGTTCCTCGACGCGGCGGGCCTGCGCTACGACGTCACCACCGACGTCGCGCTCGCGCTCGGCAGCCCGCCGACCCTCCAGGGACACCGCGGCGCCGTGCTGGCCGGCGTCCCGCGTTGGCTGCCCGGCGACGCCGGCCAGCGGCTGAGCACGTGGGTGGACGCCGGCGGCCGCGTGCTGCTGCTCGGCACCGATGCCCTGCGCCGGACGGCGCAGCTGAACGGCAACCAGCTCTCCCGCCCTTCCGGCCCGGCGCCCATCGACGCGCTCGGGGACCGCCAGACCCCGCTTGGACCGGTCGGGCAACTGCTGGTGTTCCACGACGACAGGCTCGGGCTGTTCACCGGCACGGACGGCCTGCTCGCCGGCTTCGGGCCGGGCGAGCGCTCGGAAGGGCTCGGTTCGAGGATCCAGTCGGCGGCGGGCCCGCAGGAGGGCCGGCCCGTGGTGGTGGCCTACACGCTCGGCAAGGGGCTCGTGATCCGCACCGGCCTGTCCGACTGGAGCGCGCGGCTGGGGAGCGACCTCAACGTCGACGCGGTGACGAGGCGGGCGTGGGCGCTGCTCTCGCGCTAGGCCGGGACCTCGAGAAGGCGGGGGTCATCGCGGCGGCGCTGGCCGCGGCGACGGCCGTCCTCGGCCCGAACCTGCGCGTGCGGGCGCTGGCCGCGGCCGGCGCGCTCGGGCTGACCCCGGTGCTGCTCATCGCCGAGATCTGGAACACGCCCCAGTTCCGGCCGCTGCGCGAGCGCCCGGCCTTTGCGCTGGCGCTGGCGGTCGCGGGCCTGGCCGCGGTGGCCGCCGGCGCCTGGCTCGTCACCCGGCGGCCCGGCGTGCTGCCGATCGCCGCAGTGGCGGTGCTGCCGTTCCGCATCCCGATTGCGTCCGGTGGGGACACGGCCAACCTGCTCGTGCCTCTGTACCTGGTGGTCGCGGCGGGCGCGGTCGCGGTGCTGGCCGCCGACCTGCGCGGCCGCCCGCTTCTCCCGCCGCCGCGCCGCCCCGGCTGGCTGGAGTGGGTGCTGCTCGGTTTCGTGTCCCTGTACGCGGTCCAGGCCGCGTACTCGAGCGCCTTCCCCAAGGCGCTCGAACAGGTCGTCTTCTTCTACGTCCCCTTCGCGCTGCTCTTCGCCCTGCTCGTGCGCTACGAGTGGACGGGCCGGCGGCTCGCCGTCTGCCTCGGAGTGTTGACCGCGCTGGCGGTCGCCTTCACGTGCATCGGCGTCGTCGAGTACGCCACGCGCACGCTGTTGCTGAACCCAAAGGTGATCAGCGCCAACCAGTTCCAGTCCTACTTCCGCGTGAACTCACTGTTCTTCGATCCCAACATCTTCGGGCGCTTCCTCGCGGTGGTGATGACGATGCTCGCCGGCGTGCTGCTGTGGGAACGCGCGCGCTCACGCATCGTGGGCGCACTCCTGTGCCTGGCCGTGTTGTGGGTGGGCCTGGTGCTGAGCCTGTCGCAGTCGAGCCTCGCCGGCCTGCTCGTCGGCCTCGCGGTGCTCGGCGCCCTTCGCTTCGGCACCCGCTACGCCGCGGCGGCGATCGGCGCGGCGGTCGCGATCGGGCTCGTGCTCGTGCTCGCCTTCCCGCACGCGATCCGCCTCAACGTCAACAGCCTGCAGTCGCTGAACGGCTCCACGAGCGGTCGCGCCGACCTCGTGCGCGGCGGCATCGACCTGTTCGTCGACCGGCCGCTGCAGGGCTGGGGATCGGGCTCCTTCGCGCACGAGTTCCGCCTCCAGAAGGAGACCTCCGACGAGCGCGCCGCGGCCGCATCGCACACGATCCCGATCACCGTTGCGGCGGAGCAGGGGATCTTCGGGCTGGCGCTCTACCTGCTCCTGCTGATCGCCGCGTTCGGCCGCCTGGCCCGCGGCGCGCGAGGATCGCCGGCGCGAGGCGCAATTCTCGCCGCCTTCGCCGGGCTGGTGGTCCACACCTTCCTCTACGCGGCGTTCCTCGAGGACCCGATCGTCTGGGCGCTCCTCGCCGTCGGCACGGCACTGGCCGCGGTCGGTGGCACCGGCCCCGCGCCCGCAGCGCCGGGCCGGGCCGAGCCCTCGTCGGCCGCGACTGCGTGATGTGGGGTTACCTCAAGCGCCTCGCGCGCACCGGCGCCGCCTACCAGCTCGCCGAGGCCTTCGCCAAGGTGCCGGCGCTGCTGCTGCTGCCGATCTACACGCGCGAGCTGACGCGTGCGGACTACGGCACGGCCGAGCTGTTGCTCACCGGCGTGTTCCTCGTCTCGATGGTGCTCCGGGCCGGGGTGGACGAGGCGTTCGTGCGCTTCTACTACCTCGACGAGGATCCCGAGCGGCGCGAGCGCCTCGCGCGCACCGCCACCGCCTTCGTGCTGATCGTGTCCTCCCTGGTGGCGATCCTGGGCTGCGCCTTCGCGGGCCCGCTGTCGGAGCTCGTCCTCGGCTACCGGGACACGACGATCATGCTGATCACGATCGGCGGGCTGTGGGTGTTCTCGAACATCGAGCTGGCGAACGCGCAGCTGCGAGTGGACGAGCGAGCCGGCACGTACCTGAAGGCGTCCTTCGCCAACGTGGGCCTGACGATCGTGCTGACGGTGTGGCTGGTCGTCTTCGAGCACGACGGCGCGCGCGGACTGTTGGGCGGCAACTTCGTCGGCTCGGCGATCGTGCTGGCGGGACTGTGGTGGGTGCTGCGCGACCGCATCGGCTGGCGCCCCGAGCGCGCCCGGCTTCCGGCGATGCTGCGCTTCGGCGCACCCACGGTGCCGGCCGAGGTGTCGGTCTACGCCCTCAACGTGGTTGACCGCTTCTACCTGTTCCACGCGGCGAGCCCGGGCAAGGCGGGCCTGTACTCGCTGGCGGTCAAGCTGGCCACGGTGGTGGTGCTCCTCACGCGCGCTCTGCGCTTCGCCTGGCCGCCACTGGCGTACTCGGTGTCGGACGAGGGCGAGGCGCGCCGGCTGTACGCGCTCGTGGCCACCTACTACGTCCTGCTCGCCGGCCTGGTCGTGGCGGGCGCCACCCTGCTCGGCCGCTGGGTGCTGAAGGTGTTCGCGGCCTCGAACTTCTACGCCGCCTTCCCGGCCCTGCCGTGGGTGTCGCTGGGCTGGGCGCTGTACGGCGTGTTCGTGATGCTCGTCGTCGTGGCCGGGCGCGCCCAGCGGACGAGCCGGAACTTCCCCGCGGCGTTCGCGGGGTTGGTGGCGAACATCGTGCTGCTCGTCGTGCTCGTCGGGCCGCTGGGGATCGCGGGCGCCGGCATCGCGCTGTGCGGCGCCTACGTCGTGATGATCGTCGTCATGCACCTGCTCACGCGCCGGCTGTTCCCAGTGCCGTTCGAGTGGCGGCGCCTGGTGCAGGTCGTCGTCGTCGTCGCGGCCGTCACGGTCGCCGGCGAGCTGCTCCTGCCCACCGGCGGCGTGGCGGCGTTCCTCGAGCGCGCCGCCGCGCTCCTCGCGATCCCGGTCCTGCTCGCGGCGACCGGGTTCTTCGATGCGGCCGAGCGTTCGCGGCTGCGGGCGCTCGCGCGCCGGCTGCGAGGTGGCGCCCGCCCGGCCGAGCCGGCGGAGGTCTGAGCGAGCAGTCCTCAGGTCTCGCCCCCGCGTGTGTCGGTGCTCACGGAAGATTCCCGCGCCTCGATGCGTCCGGATGAGCATGGTCAAAGCACCCGCGGTTCACGGGCGTTGCGTTGGCCGAGAACCGCGACGTGCTCGGGCTGTTCGGCAAGCTCGGCCCCGTCCGCGTCGTCGTTCACGCGCCGGGAACCGTCGAGCTCGCCGTTGACCCGCCGGCTGAGCGGGTCGCCCTACCCAGACAAGCGAAAGGACACTCATGTTCGTCGTCGGTTTGCTACTCCTCGCGGCCCTCATCGCCACCGCAGCCGGATTGGCGGCCGAGGACCGCCCGCACATGAAGAGCATCGACGTCTCGCCCGCACGGCAGGACCGCGGCGAGTGGCTCGCCCTCGCCAGGCAGTGATCGCGGCAGGACTGGGGACTCGCCACTGCCATAGCGTGTGGCGTTGTGCAGGTACACGTCGTCGATCCTTCGGCGTTCACCCCGCCGTATGACCACGCGCTGTGCGCGGGGCTGGCGCGCGCGGGCGCCCAGGTCGAGCTGATCACGAGCCGCTTCGACCATGGGCCGCGGCCCCCGGCCGAGGACTTCGTCGTGCGCGAGGCCTTCTACCGGCACGTGCCCGGGAGCCCCGGCTCGGCGGCACGCCGCGCGGCCAAGCTGGCCGAGCACGGACCCGACCTCCTGCGCTACCGCGGCGCCGCGCGCGCGGCCGATGTCGTGCATGTCCAGTGGCTCGCCGTGCCGCCGCTCGATGCCCGGCTGATGCCCTCGGGGCGCAGGGGCCTCGCGTACACGGCGCACAACGCGGCGCGCGAGGGCCTCGGCCCCTCGGAGCGGCGGATGTGCTCGCGCGCGGCCGCCGTGGTCGTGCACTCCGAGGCCGCCAGGCGGCAGGTGGAGGAGCAGCGGGCGGCGCCTGCCGACCGCGTCCACGTGATCCCCCACGGCGCGTTTCACTACCTGACCGACCTGCCGGACGAGCGTCCGCTCCCGGCGGAGCTGGCCGAGGTCGACGGCCCGGTCGTGCTGTGCTTCGGCCTCCTGCGTCCCTACAAGGGCATCGACGTGCTGCTCGAGGCATGGCGCGGGATCGAGGGCGCCGAGCTGTGGGTCGTCGGGGCACCGCGCATGGACCTCGCGCCGCTGCGTGCCGCGGCGCCGCCGGGCGTTCGTTTCGTGCCCCGCTTCGTGCCCGACCCGGAGGTGCCGGCGTTCCTGCGCCGGGCCGCGCTCGTCGTGTTGCCCCACACGCGCGTGGACCAGTCGGGCGCCGCCTTCGCCGCGCTCGCCTTCGGCAAGCCCCTGCTGCTCACCGCCGTCGGCGGCTTCCCGGACCTGGCGGCGACCGGCGCCGCGACGCTCGTTCCGCCGGCCGACCCGGCGGCGCTGCACGCCGAGCTGGCCAGGCTCATCGCCGATCCGGAGGCCCTGGCCGCGATGGGCGCGGCGGCAGCCGCCGCGGCCGCCGGACCGTATTCCTGGGATGCGATCGGGCGGCGGACGCTCCAGCTCTACACCGAGCTCTAGAGGCTGGCCAGCGCGCCCGGGACCTCGTCCAGTCCCGACACCTCGGCGTCCGGCGCGTGCTCCGGCGTCTCGGGCTCCAGGTGCGCGTAGATGCCGCCGGGCCGGCGCACGCGGATCGAGCGCATCCCCGTGCGGCGGGCGCCCACGAAGTCCTTGGCCGGGTTGTCGGACACGTACACGGCCTCGCCGGGCGAGGCGTCGCCGAGCCGCCGCAGCACCTCCCCGAACCCGCGCGGGCTCGGCTTGCCGGCGTCCGGCCCCAGCTCGCCGGTGACGACGATCGCGTCGAAGGCGTGGCGCAGCCCCAACGCGTCGAGCTTGCGGCCCTGCACCGCCGGATCCCCATCGGACAGGAGGCCGACAGCGGAGCCGTCGGCGCGCAGCCGTCGCAACAGTGCTCCGGCCTCGGGGAACGGGGCGATCTCGGGCGCGTGCGCGCGGTACGCCGCGACCAGGTCGTTCACGGCCACGTCGCCACCGAGCCCGCGCGCGGCCAGCCAGCGATCGAAGGTGTCGCCTCGCACGCCGTCCTCGAACAGCGCGACGAGCTCGGTCTCCCCCTCGGCCGCGGGGACGCCGAGCGTCTCCTGCGCCCGTGCGGCGACGGCACGGAACCCGGAGCGAACGTACGCGGCCTCGGGATAGAGCGTGTCGTCCAGGTCAAGGACGACGGCTCGCCAGCGCGGCACGCTCCTCCTCGCGCAGGAACAGCGACTCGTCGTAGCGGGTCATGTAGAGCCCGACCTCGTAGACGCCCAGCTCGGGTAGCTGCACCGCCATCCCGGCCGCCTGAGCCAGCAGCCAGTGCGGCGAGCGCATGCCGGCGGCGAAGCCGAGGGGCGCCCCCCCGCCGAACCGGGCGTTGACCTCGGTGAACGCCGGCGAGCCGTCGTCGCGGAGCAGGCACTGGACGGTGATGGGTCCGCGCGCCTCGATCGCCTCGGCAATTCGCACACAGTGGCGCACGATGTCCGGGTCGTGGACGGTGACGCCCTTGGAGACCTCGCCGGTGCGGACCTCCAGGCGCTGCCGCGACACCACGGCGCTCGCCCGGCCGTCCCGGAGGCAGAGAACGTCACTGGTGACCTCCGGCCCTGGCAGGTGCTCCTGAACGACCGGCTCGGGCACGCGGGCGAGCCAGAAATCGAGCTCCGCGCGGTCGGCGGCGGCGTGGGCGTCCGCGCCGGCGCTCCCGAAGCGGGGCTTGACGAAGACCGGGAAGACCAGGTCGGTCGCGGCCGCCGCCTCCTCGGCGGTCCAGCACGCCGGCGCGGGCACGTCCAGGCCGGCGAAGAGGTCGGCGGTGGCGCGCTTGTCGGCCACGGTGACGGCCGCATCCCCCGGCAGCACCATCGTTCGCGCTCCCGTGGCGTCCAGCGCGTCGCGGTGGGCGGCCAGGACTGGGACGTCGGGGTCGATCAGCGGCAGGACCAGCGAGATCCGCTCGTGCGCACACAGCTCAACCAGTGTGGACACGTAGTGCGGCTCGTCGATGCGCGGGACCATGAAGACCTCGTCGCACTCGCCCAGCGCCGGCGCAAGCGGGTCGATGTCGACCCCCAGGATGCGCCCGTCGACGCCGAGCTCGGCGTAGGCGCGGCGAAAGGCCCGGACCAGCTCGACCCGGCGGCCGACGCTGGTGAACAGCACGTTGACCGGCGCGCCGGTCATTCTCGCGGACCCTCGAAGCGCGGCATCGTCGCGTGGCCCTCGGCGCTCACGCCCTCGCGACGCAGCACCCGCCAGACGCTCAGCGCGAGCACCTTGGCGTCCAGCCGTAGCGACCAGCGCTCGACGTAGTCGACGTCGGCGGCGAACTTCTCCTCCCAGCTCAGCGCGTTGCGCCCGGCCGCGAGCGCGGGGCCGGCCATGCCCGGGGGCATCTCGTGACGGCGCCACTGCTCCGGCGTGTACAGCTCGCGGTACTCGGGAAGAAGCGGGCGGGGCCCGACCAGGGACAGGTCGCCCCGCAGCACGTTCACGAGTTCCGGCAGCTCGTCGAGGGTGAGCGCCCGCAGGAGGCGCCCCAGTCGCGTGATCCGCTGCTCGTCGTCGAGTGCGGCGTCCGGCCCGGGCGGGCGCCCGCGCATCGTGCGGAACTTCAACAGGGTGAATTCTCGGCCGCCGAGCCCGAGCCGCCGGTGGCGGAAGAGCACCGGCGGGCCCATCGTCAGCAGGATCGCCGCGGCGATGAGCACCATCAGCGGCGAGAGGACGAGGAGCGCGGCCGCCGCCACGACGACGTCGACCGCACGCTTGACCGCGCGCTGGACGCGGTGGCGCTGGGGAGCCATTCTGCCCGGAGGCTACCGGTGCGCTCAGTAGCATCGCGCGACGTGTCCGTGGCCCTGCAGGTGGTCTTCTGGGTCGCCGTTGGCTTGTTGGTCTACGCCCAGGCCGGCTACGCCGTGCTCCTGGTCGGACTGGCGCGCCTGCGTCGCCGCCGTCCACCACCACCGCCGCTCGGCGAGGAGCCGGTCGTGTCCCTGATCGTGGCCGCCTACCGGGAGGGGGACGTGATCGCGGCCAAGGTGGCGGACGCGCTCGAGCTCGAGTATCCGCGCGGTCGGCTCGAGGTGATCGTCGCCTGCGACGGCGCCGATCAGGCCACGGTCGAACGGGCCCGCGCGGCGGGCGCGGACCTGGTGCTCGAGCTGCCGCGCGCCGGCAAGACGGCCGCGCAGAACACCGCCGTCCGTCGCGCGCGCGGCGACCTGCTCGCCTTCTCCGACGCCAACGCGCGCTGGCGCCCCGACGCTCTGCGCGCCCTGGTGGCGCCGTTCGCCGACGCCGACGTCGGCTACGTGTGCGGCTCGCTGGAGCTTCTGGACCAGGACGGGACCAACCAGGAGGGCCTGTACTGGCGGTACGAGACCGCGCTGCGCTCGCTCGAGTCGCGCGTCGCCTCGGTCACGGCGGGCAACGGCGCGATCTACGCGGTGCGCCGCGCCGCCTACGTCGAGTTGGACCCGGCCTCGTCCCACGACCTGGCCTTCCCCTTCACGATGGTCAAACGGGGCCGCCGCGCCGTGTTCGCTGCGGAGGCACGCGCGACCGAACGCCCGGTCCCGTCGATCGAGGGCGAGTTCGCCCGGAAGCGGCGGATGATGCGGCGCGGGTGGCCGATCGTGCTGCGCGGCGGCATGCTCTCGCCGCGGGGTTACGGCCCCTCCTACGCGCTGATGATCGCCTCCCACCGCGTGCTGCGCTACGCCACGCCGTTCCTGCACCTGGCCGCGCTCGCGGCCAACGTCGCGCTCGTCGCCATCGGTTCCGGACCCCTCTACGTCGTCACGTTCGCGCTGCAGGCGGCGCTGCTCGCGGCCGCCCTGCTTGCTCCCATGGCGCCTCTGCGCCCGCTCCTGCTGGCGCGGTACTACGTGCTCACGACCGCTTCGCCCGCGGCCGGGCTGTGGGACTGGCTGCGCCGCGGCGCCCTCCCCGCGTGGGACCCGGCCGAGGGGACGCGCTGATCTCGCGACCTACTCGGGGACGGGGATGAACTCGGGGCCCTTGTTGATGTACGCGGCCCGAAAAGCGCGCAGCGCGTCAAGCGTCGCGGCGCCCTTGAACGTTGGGCACGTGATCGAGTGCGTCCAGGCCGTCGCGGCCACCGCCGAAGGCATCCCCGTCGGATTCTGGAAGAGCAACTGGAGGTAGCCGCCCGGCTGGGTGCCGCCCGGCTGGTTGGGCACCTGTTCCTTCATCAGCGAGGTGAGCTGCGCGATGACCGCCGGGGAGGTTCCGGGGTGGTACTGGTACTCGATCCGGCCGTGCTCGAGCGGGTGTACGAGCTTTTCAATCTGTGGAGTCCCACCCGGGTCGTAGATGCCGTCGGAGGCCGGGATCGGGTTGTGATTTCCCGAGGTCGGCGGGTTGGTCTTGTAGACAACCTTGCCGTCGGTGTGCTGGCGACCCTCGGAAGGGAAGGTCTTGGCCACGCACCCGGCCGCCGTTGCCTTCGCCTGGAGCGCGACGTCGAGCTTGGTCTGACTGGCCGACGGCTTGCTCGCCGACTTGCTGCTTCCACCGCCGGCCGCGACGGCGATCACGACGGCCGCGATCGCGGCGCCCACGAGCACGCCACCGACGAGATAGCCCATCCGCCGCTTGCGCGCGGCGGCCGCCTCGGCCTCCTGCTCGGCGGCGAGCCGCTCCCTGCGGCGGCGTTCCTTTTCCTCCTGGCGGCTGGACATCGGCGAAACAGGCTACTGACAGTCCCCCCCACGAGATCGGTCCTTAGTCAGGCTTGAGGCTTCGCGCCCACACTCCGGCAGGTGAGCACCCGATCGGCCGAGAAGGCTGCCGCCCGCGCAAACCGCGAGGCCACGTTGCAGGCAGCGCATGCCCGCGAGCAACGCCGCCGCCGTCTTTGGAGCCTGGGCGGCGTGGCCGTCGGCGCGGTCCTGCTGGTCGTCGCCGCCATTGCGCTGAGCAGCAGCACCGGTGGCGGGGCGGCTAAGAAGCTGAGCTCCGGGTCCGGCCTGTCCCAGTCGGCACAGTTCGACGCGATGTTCGCCGGCATCCCGCAGCAGGGCCAGGTCCTCGGCAGCGCAAACGCCCCGGTGACGCTGATGGAGTTCGCCGACCTGAAGTGCCCGGTCTGTCGCGAGTACACCGCGCAGGCGCTCCCCACGCTCGTGAGCCGCTACGTCCGCACAGGCAAGCTGCGAATCGTCATGCAGCCCCAGACGTTCGTCGGGTCGCCGCCGGGCGACTCCGAGCACGCGGCGCGGTTCGCGCTGGCGGCCGGCGCCCAGGGCAAGCTGTGGCAGTTCTCCGAGCTGTGGTACGCCAACCAGCAGGACGAGAACACGGCCTACGCGACGGACGGCTACATCCGGCAGATCGCGTCGGGAGTGACCGGACTCAACACCGACCAGGCGATGGCGGCGCGCAGTTCTGCGGCGGTGTCGCAGGCGCTTGCGCAATCCGCGAGCCTGTACGACCGGGCGGGGTTCTCGGGCACGCCCTCGTTCCTGCTGGGTCGCACCGGCCAGGCCGCCGTGCCGCTCGCCGTGACCTCGTTCGACCCGTCGCAGTTCACCGGACCGATCGACCGCCTCCTCCGGGGATGAGCGACCTGGCGCTCCGGCGTGCCAGTGGCGCGCTCGCGGTCGTCGGCATCGGCATCGCCGGCTACCTCACCTACGTCCACTACGCCGACCTCAAGCCCCTGTGCCTGGCCAGCGGAGGATGCGAGACCGTGCAGTCCTCCCAGTACGCCAAGCTGGCCGGGATCCCGGTGGCGGCGATCGGCCTGGCCGGGTACGTCCTCATCCTCGCGTCGACCTGGATCCGTGGCGAGCGGGGCAAGTTCCTCGGCGCCGGGCTCGGCCTCGTCGGATTCGGCTTCAGCGCCTACCTCACCTATCGCGAGCTGTTCACGATCGACGCGATCTGTCAGTGGTGCGTGGCCAGCGCGATCCTCATGACGTTGCTGGCGGTCCTCGGCGTCTGGCGCCTGATCCGCATCGACGCACCCAACGACGGTCCCGCGGCGATCGCGGAGCCCGCGCGGCTGGAGCGCGGCACCACCGGCGTGGGCGCCTAGGGTCCTTGGGGGCCGGCCTCAGGCGGGCTTGGCCTGGCGTCCCGACCCGCCCTTGCCCTTGCCCTTCGCCTTGGCCCGCGTTCGCTTCGGGCGCGCGGCGCGCCTCGGCTTCCAGCAGGAGTCCACGAAGTCGCAGATCTCGCCCGTCAGGCGCTCGGGCCGGGCCCGCAGCTCGATGATCGAGCTGGCGTCCACCAGCCGCGCGTTGGCCAGCTCGCGTGCGAGCGCGTCGGCGTCGGAGAACGGGTGCACCGGGTCGCGCGGGTGGCCGATCACCAGAGTGGGCGCCTCGAAGGTGACGCGCTCGCTCATCGGCGGCGCGGTGCGGCCGAAGAACAGGCCCTGGAGCACGGCCGCGCTCGGTGCCGGATCCTGGCGCAGAGTGTCGAGCAAGAGGTCGGCCAGGTAGGGCGTCGCGTCGCTCGGCACAGCCTGGGCGGCCCTGCGGACCAGGCGCATGACCGGCTCACCGAAGGTGAGCGCCACCATGATCGGGGTGAAGAAGAGCGCGCACGCCAGCAGCGCGTTGTCCAACACCGGCATCTCGACGATCATCCCGCGCAGGCGCTCCGGGGCCTCGGCGGCCACCGAGAGCGTGACGTTGGCGCCCAGCGAGGTGCCGCCGACGACGGCCTGGTCGATCTCCAGGTGGTCGAGGAGCGCGATCGTCTGTTCGGCGAACTGCACCATCGAGTACTGGCGCATGTCACGCGGGCGATCCGACTTCCCGTGACCCAGCAGGTCGAGCGTGATCACGCGGTTCCCGCCGTCGGCCAGCGCGCGCGCCAGCGGGATGTGCATGCGCTGTGAGAAGAGCAGGCCCGGGAGCAGGACCGTGGTCCGGGGCCCGTCGCCGTAAACGCTGTAGGCGAGCCGATGGTCGCCGAACTTGAAGTAGCCCATATCTCAGGAGCCTATCGTTCACCCTCGCGCCCCCGTGACCGTCCACGCCGACACCGCCGAGCTCGCCTTCGCCGGCCTGCGCCGCCAGACCGACATGCTGGCGAACGGCGAGATCTCCTCCGCCGAGCTCGTCGAGGACGCGCTCGCGCGGATCGAGCGCCTCCAGCCGGCGCTCGGCGCGTTCCGTGTGGTGCGGGGCGAGGCTGCACGGGCCGAGGCGGCCGATGCCGACCGGCGCCTGACCGCCGGCGAGCGCCTGCCGCTGCTGGGCGTGCCGATCGCCGTCAAGGACGACGTGGACGTGACCGGCGAGAGCACGCCGTTCGGCTGTGGCGGCGAGTTCCCCCGTGCCGAGGCCGACGCCGAGGTCGTACGGCGCCTTCGCTCCGCCGGCGCCGTGATCGTCGGCAAGACCGCGACGCCCGAGTTCGGCCAATGGGCGTTCACCGAGGGCGGCCCCGACTTCGTGTCGGCGCGGAACCCCTGGAGTCCGAGCCACACGCCGGGCGGCTCGAGCGGCGGTTCGGCGGTCGCCGTCGCCGCCGGGCTGGTGGCGGCCGCCGTCGGCTCTGACGGCGCCGGGTCGGTCCGGATTCCCGCCGCCTGGTGTGGGCTGGTGGGCCTCAAGCCCCAGCGCGGCCGCATCTCGACGTGGCCGGAAGCGGAGGCCTTCCACGGCATCACATGCTTCGGCCCGCTGGCCCGCACGGTGGATGACGCGGCGCTGCTGCTCGACGTGCTGACCGGCAACCGCGACGGGGACGTGCATCGGCCCCCCGCGCCGGACGAACCCTTCGCCGACGTCGCGCGGCGTCCCCCGAGCCAGCTGCGGATCGCGCTGTCGTTCACCACGCCGTTCGGCACGTCGTCGAAGGTGGACCCCGAGGTCCGCTCGGCCGTGCTGCGCACAGCCGACCGCCTGTGCGACCTGGGCCACGACGTCTTCCCCGCCGACCCCGACTACGGGTTCATCGGCCCGGCGTTCGTCCCGCGCGCGAGCTACGGGGTGCACGAGCTGTGCGACCGCATGCCGGCAGGCGCCACCGTCGAGCGGCGCACCCGCGTCGGTGCGGGCCTCGGCCGGCTGGTCGGCGGCCCCGCACTTGCACTGTCGCGCTGGGCAGAGCCCGGACTGCGCCGGCGCGCCGGCCGCATCTTCGACCGCGCCGACGTCGTGCTCACGCCGACCACCGCCGAGCCGCCGCTGCGCGTCGGCGAGCTGGCCGGCCGCAACTGGTGGACGACGAGCACGCGGCAGACCGCGGCGTGCCCGTTCGCGTACGCCTGGAACTACACCGGCTGGCCCGGCCTGAGCGTCCCCGCGGGCTTCACCACCACGGGCCTACCCGTCGGCGCCCAGTTCCTCGGCCGCGAGAACGACGAGGCCACATTGCTCCGACTCGCAACCCAGCTCGAGCAAGTGGAGAACTGGGCGGCCAAAACCCCACAACTGACGACTGACGACTGACGACTAGCGACCGGCGGCGATGGCCTCGGCCGTCCGATGGGCCAACGCCATGACCGTCCCCATGGGATTCGTCCCCGTGGCCGACGGGAACGCGCTGGCATCGCCGATCCACACACCCTTGACGTCGTGCAGCTCGCCGTACGGCCCGGCGACGCTCGTCTGCGGGTCGCTGCCCATGCGCGCCGAGCCCATCTGGTGGGCGGAGAAGGTCGCGTGCTCGTACGGCGACAGGGGCGCCGCCTGCGCGCCCTCGATGAACGCGTCGAGGTCCTCGCCCCGTCGCCAGCGGTGAAGCCGGCGGTGCAGCGTGTAGATCTCCTGTGCGCCGGCCGCCTGGTGCAGCCGAGACAGCTCAGCGAAGCCGCGCCGGAAGATCCGCTGATCCTGGGCGTCGTCGAACGGGTAGGTGTGCACGGCGTTGCCGTCGCCGTCGACGGTCACGCGGCCGTGGCCGTGGTCGCGGATGAGGAACACGAACGCCGAGGCGAAGCGACCCTGGGACATGAGCTCCTTGTGCTGCTCGCCCGACTCCCACGGCACCGCCGAGCCGGTCGACCCGGTCGAGGCGTGCCCGCACTCGATCAGGAAGCCGTGGTCGTTCTCGATGCGCTCGAACTCGTGCGAGAGCCCGGTCTGCGGAGCACCCCACCAGCCCTTCTGCGGCTCGTCGTACATTCCGATCACCGCGGTCCCCGGGTGCAGCCGCAGGTGCTCGCCGGCGGCCGGGCCGCCGATCCCGGAGCGCAAGAGGATCGCGGGCGTCTCGAGTGAGCCGGCGGCCAGCACGACCTCGGGGGCGCGCACGACCACCCGCGCCGTGCGTCCGTCGGCGTCGGTGTAGGTGCCCTCGACGCCGGCCGCGCGGCCGTTCTCCGTCAACACGCGATCGACGCGGCAGTTGACGACGAACTCAGAGCCCGCATCGGCCGCGTCCTGCAGATAGGTCTTCAGCGTGCCCTGCTTGGAGCCCGACTGGTCGCCATAGCCGATGAAGCCGGCGTTGTCCGGCGAGTACGTACGTGGATCGGTGTTCCGGACGATCGTGGCGAAGTCGAAGCCGACCTTCTCGCACGCCTCCTTCAGGCGCTGGTGGGGGCCGTTCCAGTCGCTGCACCGATCGTTGGCCGAGATCCGCTCGAACACCGCGTCGAGGTGGCGATCGAACTCCGGGCCGTCCAACCCCTCGAGGCCGTGCTCGCCCGCCCACTCCTCGCGGACCCACGGCCGCGTCCGGAGGCAGTTGGTCCAGTTCACGGTCGTCCCGCCGCCGAGGTTCTGGCCGGCCATGATCACGATCTGGCCGTCGTGCGTCGGGTGCAGCGCGCCGCCGTGGTAGAGGTGCTCGTACGCCCACATCTCGAGCTGGTTGAAGTCCGCCTCGTTGTAGTAGCCGCCCATCTCCAGCACGGCCACGCGCTTTCCCTCGGCGGCCAGCGTGCCCGCGATGACCCCGCCGCCGGCGCCCGAGCCCACGATCGCAACGTCGGCCTCCAGGGTCAGCTCCTCGTCGCTCGGCACGGTGACGGAGATCGTCTTCGGCGCCGTCTCCGGCGAGGGCGGCGCGGACACCGGCCCCGGATAGCCGAGCATCTCCCAGTTCGGGTTGATGCCCGTCTCGGGATCGGGGAGGGCGTAGAAGAGCATGAGCGTCAGGCCCTTGAAGGCGCTGACCCCGGCGAGCGTGTCGGGGTCGGAATCACTGAAGGCGTGGACCATGGCCTCGCGCGCCGGCTGGTCGGCGTCGTTGAAGCCCTCCTTCGCGAGCGCATCGAGCAGCGCGCGCAGCCCGTCGAGCTGCTCGTCGGGGAGCTGACCGAGGGCCTGCTCGATGGCGTCCGGGATTCTCAGGTCCGACGCCGACCGGGCCCAGAAGCCGGTCGAGTCCTCCTCGCGCTCGATCGAGGGAGCGAAGGTGTCGCACAGCCGCGCCAGCGTGTCGCGCTGGATCTCGCTCAGGACGACGGTCACGGCCATGCCTGCGCTCCTCTGCTCGAACGGCGGACGCACGGATCGTACTCCGCGGTAGCTTTCCAACCCCATGGCTCCGCCGACGCGCTCCCTGCAGGGCAAGGTCGCCGCCGTCACCGGCGGCGCGCGCGGCATCGGGCAGGCGATCGCCTCGAGGCTCGTGGGCCGCGGGATGAAGGTCGCGATCGGCGACGTCGACGAGCCGGCGGCCCAGGCCGCGGCTGCCGAGCTGGGCTGCGCCGCCTACCCGCTCGACGTGACCGACCCGGAATCGTTCGCGACGTTCCTCGACCTGGTCGAGTCCGAGCTCGGACCGCTCGACGTGATGGTCAACAACGCCGGGATCCTCCACCTCGGGCCGTTCGTGGAGGAGGACGAGGCCCGCCAGGTCCGCCAGGTGGACATCAACCTGCACGGGCCGATGCGCGGGACCAAGCTGGCGCTGCGCCGGATGCGCCCGCGAGGCCGCGGCCACATCGTCAACGTCGCGTCCTCGGCGGGCAAGCTCACCCCGCCTGGGATCGCCACCTACACCGCGACCAAGCACGGTGTGGTCGGGTTCACGGAGGCGGCGCGGCTGGAGAACGCCGATGCCGGGATCGAGTTCTCGATCGTGATGCCCGGCGTCGTCAACACGGAGATGATCGCCGGCTACGAGGACACGCGGGGTGTGCGCAACGTCGAACCGGAGGACGTGGCGGCCGGTGTCGTCGACGCGCTCGAGCACCCGCGGGTCGACGTCTGGGTGCCGCGGTCGCTCGGCCCGACGTACCGGCTCACGAGCCTGCTGCCGCGCCGCCTGCGCGAGACGG
>JAWVFS010000405.1:0-3685 GCA_033855795.1 Solirubrobacteraceae bacterium
GCGTCCATCGAGGGGTCGTCGGTCGCCGTGTAGATGCGGCCGATCGAGGCGTGGTAGATCAGCCGGCCATCGCGGGAGAAGTTGTTCTCGTGCGGCGTGTCACCCGACGGAAAGGTCCCGACGATCGCGCCCGTCGCCGTCTCCAGAACGTCGACGAAGTTCGCGCCGGCCGCCGACGCCGTCGAGACCACCAACCGCGTGCCGTCCGGCGAAATCGCCATGTGGTCGGCGCGCACACCCGTCAGCACCGTCCGCCAGACGATGCTGCCCGATGCCAGGTCGATCGCCACCACGTCGTCGAAGCTCGGTCGCGACACGTACAGCGTCCGCCCGTCGTGCGAGGCGTAGAGGTCGTCGACCATCTGGTCGTGCCCTTCGCCGACCTGCGTGCGCACGAACAATGCGATCGGCGCCCGCGCGGGCAACATGTTCTCCGCCTGTCGCTCCGCGAGGTCCGGCACGATGTTGATCCGCCGCAGTCGCTCGTAGGTTGGAACGTCGAGGACATCCGCCGTCCCCTCCCAGTTGTTGCCGACGAGCAGCACGTCGCGGAGGGGCGGCGTCGCGGCGGACGCGCCCGAGGGAAGGCAGAGGAAGGCTGCGGCAACGGCCACCAGCAGGCCCCGCAGGTGGACTCGGTATGGGCGGATCATGGTCCGGCTTCTAGTGCACTCGGTACGGTAGCGATCCTTTGAGAGCCGCGACGCAGTGACGGCGCCGCTACGCGCCCAGGTGCTCGACCCGAGCACCGAGGATCGGGCCCATCGGCGCACAATCGCCGGAGGCGCCCCGATTTGGACCCGGCCTCGGCGCGGCTGGCAAGGCGCGCGGAGGAGGACAGTGCTCCGCACGGCCTCCTCCGCGGCAACGCCGCCCGGGGCATCGACACGGCGGCCAAATCGGGGCGCCCGGATTTGAACCGGGGACCTCACCGACCCGAACGGGGCGCGCTACCAGGCTGCGCCACGCCCCGAGGGACGCCAGTATTCCACAGGCCGCGCCGCGGCCCCGGCCGTCAGTGAAGGAGCTTTTGCGCGTCCATCCGGGGAACCGACGGCGTCGAGGACGCTGCGGGCAGCGACTGCGGCGACGGCGGCTCGGGGGACGACGGCACATCCGGCACGGACGGCGCGGAGGGCGCGTTCACGGTCGGCGACGAGACGTTGCTGTGGGCGTCGGGCGAGCTCGGTGCTCCGGCAGAGGGGACGTCGGGCGCGTGGACGTCCGGTAGCGAGGGGGCGCCCGATCCGGCCCCGGCTGCGCCGGCGGGGAGGTCGACCCGCGGCGGGCTCACGCTGTCCGCGGCGGCGCCGCCGCCGGTCGTGTCGCCGCCGCGCGCGCCGGCCGCGCCGGGGCCACCCGGGCGGTTCGACGGCGCCGCCGGGCCGTGGTCAGCCGCCCTCGGCACGCCCGTCGCGGAGGCGGAGGCGATGCCACCGGTGGCCGGCGCGGGGCGGGCGGGCGCCTGACGGGCGCTATCGCCGCCCGAGAGCAGTTGCGAGAGTGCGCCGTTGTGCGCCGTCACACCTGCGCCGATCCCGGCGATCGCGACGGCGGCGACGGTCACGGCGGCTTTGGCCCAGTTGGTCAGCGGCTCGGCAACCACGCCGGCGCTCGCCGTCCACTGCGCCAGCGCGCCCGAGGCCTGGCCGCCCACCGGAGAGGCGGACTCGGTGCTCCCGAGTCCACGGCGGCGCAGGAACGGAAGCGGTAGCACGGCGCCCACCTTGGCGGCGAGCGAGGAGCGCGAGGGAGCGTCGACGCCGAGCATGCGCGCGTGGCGCCGGCACGGCTGGCAGTAGGAGAGATGACGCGCCAGGCGGCGCCGGTCGCGGACGCCGAGCATCCCCTCGGCGGCGCCGGCGATGATGGACTGCACGCGCGCGCAGCGCCGACCGGTCACGAGCTCGTCGTACTCCTCGGTCAGCCGGCGGCGAGCGCGGAAGAGCGTGCTCTCCACGGCGGGACGGCTCATGCCGAGCTGCTCGCCGATCTCGCGGTAGGACAGCCCCTCGAGCTCGCGCAGCACGAGAATCCTGTGATGGGTCTCGCTCAGGCCGCCGAACGCACCGCACAGGTGGTCGAGGCGCTGCTTGGTGTCGAAGGCGTCGTCGGGCGACGCATCGCGGGTCACGAGCCGGAGATGGTCGGCGCCGCCCATCGCGTCCGTCGTGTCGTAGGAGATCTCCTCGCCGCGCTGGGAGCGGCGGAACTGGTCGATGCAGGCGTTGCGGGCGATCTCGTACACCCACGGCTTGAAGGCGATCGGGCGGTCGGTGTCGCGCATCCGCCGCAGGGCCGACATGAAGACCTCCTGCGTGATGTCCTCCGCGCGGGCGTGGTCCTTGCACATCCGCTGGACATAGCCCGCGATCGGGCCGCGATAGCGCTCGTAGAGCTGCTCGAACGCGGCGTCGTCGCCACGGCGCGTGGCCGCAACGAGCTGGCCGTCCGGATACTCCCGCGCCGGCCGGGCCGCGGTTGCGATCGCACTCGTTCCCCTGCTCATCCCCGTGTGACCTCCTTGTCGGCGGGGGTCCCGATGCCCCGCCAAGAAGCGGGAACTGTAGCGTTTATTTAGAAAAGCGCCAAGTAACTTCTTTGCGGATCGACCGGTGGCCCTTACACGCGAAATCCTCAGTTTTCTGGACGAGTTGCTCGACCCCGGTGGGTTCGACGACTATGGCCCGAACGGGCTCCAGGTCCCGGGGCGGGCGGAGGTCGACCGGGTCGTGACCGGAGTGTCCGCCTCGCTCGAGCTGTTCGAGCGCGCCGTCGCCGCGGACGCGGGGCTCGTACTCGTCCACCACGGCGTCTTCTGGGACAAGGCGCCGCGCGCGCTCTCGCCGGCCGCCGCGGCCCGGCTGCGGATGCTGCTGACCGCGGAGGTCAATCTCGTCGCCTATCACCTGCCGCTCGACGCCCATCCCGAGGTCGGCAACAACGCGCTGCTGGCCGACGCGCTCGGAGCCACGGCGCACGAGCCGTTCGCCGAGCATGCCGGCCGCCCGATCGGCGTGGCGGCGCGCTTCGGCGAGGACGGCGTCGAGGCCGGTGAACTGTTCTCGCGCGTGACCGAGGTGACGGGCCGGGCTCCGCTCGTGTTCGACGACGGTCCGGACCGCGTGCGCTCGCTGGGGATCGTGTCCGGTGGCGCGGCCGGCGACCTCGAGACCGCGATCGCGGCGGGCCTCGACGGCTTCCTCACCGGTGAGCCCTCGGAGCCTGCGATGACGACGGCGCGGGAGGCCGGTGTCCACTTCATCGCCGCCGGCCATTATGCGACGGAGACGTTCGGAGTCCGGCATCTCGGCGAACTGCTGGCGGAGCGCTTCGGCGTCGCGCACCAGTTCATCGACGTGCCGAACCCGGTGTAGCCGGCGGCAACCCGCAATGTGCGGGTATTTCGTCCTCCCCCGTTGAGCGTATCCGCACGAACCTATATACCTCAGGGGGAACAGGACAGAATCGACGAGAGGGGTCTCATCCGATGTCTATCCACCTGACGCCCACCGAGCTCGCGCGTGAGGCTGGCCTCGAACGTCGCGAGGTCATCACCAAGTGCATGGAAATGGGCGTCCCGATCTTCGAAGGCCGCATCGACAAGACCCACTTCCTCATCAGACTCCGAGAGTACGCGCAGGCTCCGCAGCACAAGGCAGCCTCGGCCTAGCCACGCTGACAG
>JAWVFS010000406.1:0-4640 GCA_033855795.1 Solirubrobacteraceae bacterium
GCCCCTTGCCCGCGCGCTGCTCGCGCGCATCCTGCTCGAACGCGGAGAGCCGATCGCGGCACGCGACGTGCTGACCCAGGTCGGCGGCGACGAGCACTGGAGCGGTCGGGTCGCGTACGCCGCCGTGCTCGAGGCCCGCGGATGGCTCGCCCTCACCGAGGCGAAGGGCGACGAGGCGCTCGCCGCCTTCCTCGAGTGCGGCCGCCGCCAGACCGCCGCCCGCACCCCCAACCCCGCGGTCCGCGCCTGGCGCTCGGGCGCCGCGCTCGCCGCGGCAATGCTCGACGACGCCGAGCGCGCGTCGCGACTCGCCAATGAGGAGATCGAGCTCGCGCGCGACTTCGGCGCCCCGGCGGCGCTCGGCGGCGCGCAGCGCACGGCCGGGCTCGTGGCTCGCGGCGACGAGGGCCTGCATCGGCTGCGCGAGGCCGTGGAGACGCTGCGCGACTCGCCGGCCCAGCTGGACCACGCACGCGCGCTGACCGACCTCGGCGCCGCAATGCGGCGCGCCGGCAAGCGCTCCGAGGCGCAGGACACCCTGCGACGGGGACTGGACCTCTCCCATCGCCTCGGCGCCGTGTCCACCGCGGAGCACGCGCGGGCCGAGCTGACGGCCGCCGGAGCGCGCCCCCGCCGGGCCGCGCTCACCGGCTTCGACGCGCTCACGGCCAGCGAGCGGCGCGTCGCGGACCTGGCGGTCGAGGGCCTGACGAACCGCGAGATCGCCCAGGCCCTGTTCGTGACCGTCAAGACCGTCGAGTGGCACCTCGGCAACACCTACGGCAAGCTGGGCATCGGCTCGCGGCGCGAGCTCAAGACGGTCGCCGCCGAGCTGGCCGCTCCCTGCTAGATCTAGGCGCGGCCGTACACGGGGACCGCTGCGCCGCTCGTCGGCTCGGAGTCGTCCGAGCACAGAAACGCAATCACGCCGGCGATCCGCTCCGGCGAGACCCACTTCGTCGTATCGGCGTCGGGCTGTGAGGCGCGATTGCCGGGCGTGTCGATGACGCTCGGCAGGACGGCGTTCGCCCGCACCCCGTCGTCGCGGTACTCGACCGCCAGCGCCTCCACGAAGGCGATCACGGCCCGCTTGGACGATATGTAGCCGGCGGCGCCCGAGAAGGGTCGCACGGCCGCGCGTGTGGACACGCACACGATCGCGCCGCCGCCGGCGTCGATCAGGTGCGGGAGGCAGGCCTGCGCGCACAGGTAGGCGGGGCGCAGGTTGAGCCGGTACTGCGTCTCGAACTCCTCGATCGGTGTCTCGTGCACGCGTCCCGGCGCCGAGAAGCCCCCAACGAGGTTGACCATGGCGCCCAGCGGCGCGCCCGCTTCGCCCGCCGCGGCCTCGACAGCGTCGGCCACCGACGCGGGCTCGAACAGGTCGGCGCGCACCAGCTCCAAGCCATCGCGCGCGGGCAGGCGCTCCAGTTCCTTCTCGGCGATCCACGGCACGACGACCCGCCAGCCGTCCGCCAGGAAGCGTTTCACGACGGCTGTTCCGAGCCCGCCGGTGCCGCCGGTGATCAGAGCGGTGCGATCCATGTCAGGTGAAGTCTTGCGCACCCGACATACGTTGCATGGACCGGCAGAACTCGTCCGCCCCCAGCTCTATCTTCGGCCGCATGTTCGTGCGGGAGCTCGAGGACGGTCAAACCGTCGACCAGGTGCTCATGGTCCGCGAGCGCGAGACGCGCCGCAAGCGCGACGGCGCGTCCTACCTCAAGCTCGTCCTGGCCGACCGCACCGGCACCTTGCCGGCCGTCCTGTGGGACGTCGACGACGCCGCAGCGGGTGCCGCTGAGCCCGGCCGCCCCGTCCGCGTCGCCGGCACCTATTCGGTGCACACGCGCTACGGCCCGCAGTTGACCGTACAGGCGCTGAGCCCCGCCGAGCGGCACCAGTACGCCGCCGAGGACCTCCTCGACGGCCCCGCGCGCGATCCGGCTGCGCTCGAGGCCGACCTGCGCGAGCTGGTCGCCACCGTGCGCAACCCACACCTCAACCGGCTGCTGGAGCGGCTCCTGGGCGAGGGCTCCGATCTGTGGGCGCCCTTCCGCGCCGCACCGGCCGCCAAGTACTACCACCAGGCCTACCGCCACGGCCTGCTCGAGCACACGGTCGGCGTCGCCCACGGCGTCAACGCGATCAGCGCGACCTTCCCGGAGATCAACCGCGACGTGGCGGTCACCGGCGCGCTGCTGCACGACATCGGCAAGCTCGACGCCTACTCCTTCGAGGGCCACGCGATCGACCTCGCCGATGCCGGCAAGCTCCAGGGCGAGATCCCGCTCGGCTATTACCGCGTGCGCCGTACGATCGAGGACATCGACGGATTCCCCGCCGCGCTGGCCGAGGCGGTGCTGCACATCATCCTCTCCCACCATGGCGCGCTCGAGCACGGCAGTCCCGTCGTCCCGTGCACGCGGGAGGCCACGCTCGTGCACATGATCGACAACCTCGGCGGCCGGCTGGGCTCCTTCGACCGGCTCGAGAAGGCGCTGGCCGACGGCGAGCAGTGGTCGGGGTACGACCGTGCGCTCGAGGGCGCGGCCTACTTCTCCCGCGAAGCGGCCTAGGACTCGGGCGCCGGACCACCGAGCGCGGCCAGGACCGCGCCGGAGTCGACGATGCTGT
Organism: Solirubrobacteraceae bacterium; assembly: GCA_033855795.1. Taxonomy (GTDB): domain Bacteria; phylum Actinomycetota; class Thermoleophilia; order Solirubrobacterales; family Solirubrobacteraceae; genus JALYZC01. The sequence goes on from JAWVFS010000406.1 coordinate 2,638, forward strand.
CGAAGGTGATTGCGACGCCGTCCTGGAAGTCCCACACGTGCGCAAAGCGGGCCTCGAACTCGCGGCCGGTCGCTCGGGCCCGGCCCCTCAGGCGCCCGAGCACGATCACGCGCTCGCCGGCATCGAAGTACTCGTCGGGGTCGCCCCAGCCGTCCTCGACGTGCTCGTCGAGCAGCTCGAAGTAGGAGACCACGCCGTCGCGACCGTGCCGCGTGCCGCCCCACGGCAGCATCTCCGGGGCGTGCCATGCGACGTTGTGCGCGAGCAGCGCGAGCACCCCGTCCAGGTCGTGCCGGTCGAACGCGTCGTAGGCGTCCCGCACCGCTGCGAGGTCCTCGCTGGGCACGCCACGATCGTCGCAGCGCCCGTGTCCGCGCGTCAAATGCCGCAAAAACCGGGGCGATCGCGCGCAGGCGCGACCCAGCGCATACAGGAGCTTCTAAGGTGCGTACCTCGATGGCGAAGGACACCGAAAAGCTCATCCGCCAGCTTTCGCTGATTTCCTACCTCATGGCGGAGCGGCGCCCGGTGACGGCTCTGGAGATCCGCGCCAACGTCGAGGGCTACAGCGGGATGAACGAGGATGCCTTCGCGCGGCGCTTCTACGCCGACCGCGCCGAACTGGAGTCGCTTCGCATCGTGCTCGCCGTCGACCGGCCGGTGGACGGGCTCGCCGAGCAGGAGAGCTATTCCCTCCCGCCGGAGAACTTCTACCTCCCGGCGATCAAGTTCACCGACGCGGAGCTGGCCGCGCTGCAGACCGCGCTGTCGCTGCTCGACGGCGAGTTCGCCTACGCCGAGCCGCTGCGCCTCGCGCTGCAGCAGATCTCCTGGGGCCGGCCGAGCCCGCTGCGCGCGCCCGACCAGCGCTCGGTCGCGCTCGGGATCACCGCCTCGGCCGGCGGCCACGACTTGTCCCAGCGCCTCGTGAAGGTCGACACGGCGATCTCCCGGCGCAAGACCATCACGTTCGGCTACTACACGATGGAGCGCGACGCGGAGGGCGAACGCAAGGTCGACCCCTACCAGCTCCTGTTCCAGGGCGGTCAGTTCTACCTCGTCGGCCACGCGCACGAGCGCGACGCGGTGCGGGTGTTCCGCCTGTCGCGCATCCGCGGGAAGGTCTCCTACGCGACCAAGGCCGAACACGACTTCCAACGGCCCGACGACTTCGACCCGCGCGTGTTCGCGAACCGCATCTACTGGCAGTTCGGCGACCCGGTCGGCGAGGCGGAGATCCTCGTGGCCGACCGGATCGCCTGGCAGATCGAGCGCCACTTCCGCCGCTTCGGGAGCTTCCGGGACGCGGACGACGGGAACGGTCGTGTGTTCGTCACGCCCTACGCGAACGCCCGCTCGGTGATCTCGTGGGCGCTGGGCCTAGGCGAGCACGCCCGTGTGCTCGGGCCGCCGGAGTTGACGCGGGAGCTCGAGGACCGTGTGGGATTGCTGGTCGAACGCCACCGCGGCGAGCCCGACCTGGAGGTGCCCGCGGGGGCCTCGGCGCCCGCACCCGCACCCGCGCGGGCGCCCGTGGAGGGCAACGGGCGCTCGGAGGCCGCGATCCGCCCCGAGCGCTTCGCTCGCCTGGTCACCCTCGCCTCGATCCTGATCGAAGCCGGCCGCGAGGGACGGCGCCTCCCGGTCAGGGATGTCTGCGAGCGGCTGCAGGTCTCCGACGCCGAGCTGCGCGAGGACGTGCAGGTGCTCAACGTCGTCAACTTCGGCGCCGGCTCTTACATCCTCTACGCCGAGATCACCGAGGACGACGAGATCGAGGTCGACCCCGACGCCTACAGCGACTCCTTCGCCCGTCCCGCACGGCTGCTGCCCATCGAGGCCAAGGCCCTGGTGGCGGCGATCGACCTCATCGGCGAGCACATCCCCAAGGGCTCGCTCGCATCGACGCGTTCCAAGATCGTCGCCGCGCTGGGCGAGGATCCGGTCGACGTCGGCCTGCAGGTCGCCAGCGCCGCGGGCGACGATCCCGAGATCGCGAGGCT
>JAWVFS010000407.1:0-4424 GCA_033855795.1 Solirubrobacteraceae bacterium
TCAGCGGCCGGGACACCATGCGCCGCTACTACCAGGAGTGGGTGTCGACGTTCGACGAGTTTCGAGCGGGCCCCGAGGAGATCATCTTCGCGAGCGGCGACCGGGTCGGCGCCGTCATCCGCACCGCCGGACGCGCTCGCGGCAGCGCGGGCTGGGTGGAGGGTCGCTACGCCGTCGTCTACACGGTCCGCGACGGCCGGATCGTGCGGGGACGGGAGTACGCGACCGCCGGGCAGGCGCGGGAGGCCGCAGGCCTGCCCGACCAGCTACGCCGGCGGGACACTTCCAGCGGCTAGGCGAATTGGATGCCGTCGATGGGCACGATCACCTTGTCCCCGGCTTGACCCCCCGTTCGGCCCCGGTCGTAGCTGGGGCCGCCATCGATGTAGTCCTTGCCGGGGCCGCCCAGAATGAGGTCCGCGCCCCGACCGCCGAAGAGCCGATCGTTGCCCGACTCGCCGTTCAGGTAGTCCCCGTTCTCGTTCCCGTAGAGCCTGTCGTCGCCCGTGCCGCCGAACAGCACGTCCTGGCCCGCGTTCCCGTACATGTGGTCGTTGCCGGATTCGCCGTACAGGGAGTCGTCGCCGCTGCGGCCCTCGAGGCCGTCGTTGCCCTCTCCGCCGTGAATCGTGTCCCGGCCGCGGCCCCCGCTGATCGAGTCGTCACCCGTCCCTCCCTCGAGGACGTTCCTCGTTCCCGCTCCGAAGGGCGCCACGAGCCGGTCGTTACCCGGGCCTCCATACAGTTGGCTGGAGGTGTCGTAACTGCCGACGTACAGGGTGTCGTCTCCCTCGGCGCCCGCCAGAGTCCCGGCTCCTTCGATGCGGTCGTTGCCGGCATTCCCGGTGAGGTAGGTGTCCGGCACCGGGTTCCGGTAGTAGTTGGGAACGCCGTGATCGTACGATCCGTATATGAGGTCGCTGCCGTTGCCTCCCCGGACGTAGTCTCGGCCCGTGCCGGACATGCAGACGATGTCGTTGCCATCACCGGCGTAGACCTTGTCGTTGCCGCCGTTGCCGACGATCACGTCATCTCCCGGCGTCCCGTACAGCACGTCGTCGCCCGGCGTGCCGACGATCGTGGGCCGATCACGGCATGGTTCGAATGCGTTGGCCACCGAGGGGATCACGCAGCCACACGCCACGGTCACCGCGAGGATGCAGACGAATCGCGCTCGCAATCGCATTTGATCTCCCTGATGTCCGATCGGGGGCGGAGGGCTAGGCAGGCCCATCACATCAGCGCGACCCAGATGTAGTACCCGACCGGGATCGTGAAGAGCGCCGCATCGAGGCGGTCCAGCGCGCCCCCGTGCGGGCCGAACAAACGGCCCGTGTCCTTGGCTTCCATGTCCCGCTTGATCAGCGACTCGAACAGGTCGCCCAGCGGCGCCACCAGGGCCACACCGAGGCCCAGGATCAGCGCGTCGGTGCCCGACAGCCAGTCCTGGTAGAGGCCCGCGAACCACACCGCAGCGATCGCCACGACCATGCCGATGAGCATGCCCTCGACGGTCTTGTTGGGCGAGATCTCGGGCGCAAGCGGCCGGCGGCCGAACATGCGCCCGCCGATGTACGCGCCGGTATCGCCGAGGAACGTCCCGACGAGCACGTCGACGATGATCCCGTCGCCGTGCAGGAGCTTCCGCAGCAGCACGGCATGGGCGATCGCCAGGCCGATCCAGTAGATCCCCAGCACCGTCGCCGCCATCGCCGCTGTGGCCCCGCGGCGCCGCGGCCCGACCAGGACGAGCCCGAACAGGAACGGCAGCGCGGCCACGGCCACGAGCAGCACCTGGAACTGGCTTCCGTACTCGGCGGCCAGCACGAGGGCGATCATCGTGATGAAGCCCGCGAGCTTGACCGGGTGCGCCCGGTCAAGCAGCCCGTACAGCTCTGCCAGGCACACGATCCCGAGCGCGCCGACTCCGAGCGCGAAGACCAGTCCGCCGACGCTCACGATGATGATCGCGAAGACGATGGCGGGGATCGCGACCGCCACCCGCCCGACCAGGTCCGAGCTCCGGTTGCGCTGGCTGCGCCGTCGTGCCCGGCGAGCGCTCGGTGGCGGCCGCCGGCCGCCCCGCGGTCGCGCCATCAGCGGCCTCCGAACCGGCGGCGGCGGGCTTCGAACTCCGCCAGGGACTCGGCGAACGCCTCGCGCGTGAAATCGGGCCAGAGCTCGTCGCGGAAGACCAGCTCGGAGTACGCGGACTGCCACAGCAGGTAGTTGGAGAGTCGCTGCTCCCCGCTCGTGCGGATGATCAGGTCCGGGTCGTGCATCTCGGGCGAGTACAGCTGCGCGCGGAACTCTTCCTCGGTGGTCCCGGTGAAGTTTCGCGCCGCGTCGACGATCTCCGCTCGACCGCCGTAATTGAACGCCACGAACAACGTGATCCTGGTGTTGGCCTCCGTCAGCTTCTCCGCCCAGGCCATGCGCTCGACCAGGTGCGGCGCAATGCCCGCGCGGCGCCCGATGAAGCGCATGCGCACGCCCTCCTCGTGCAGTTCGGGCGTCTCGACCTCGATGCGCTCTCCGTGCATGCGCATGAGCCCGGCCACCTCGTCCGGCGAGCGCGACCAGTTCTCGGTCGAGAACGAATACACGGTCAGCTCGCTCAGCCCGAGGTCGACGGCGTCGCGCAGCCGCGCCTTCACGTTGTCCGCGCCGGCGCGGTGGCCCGCCTCGACGCTGACCCCCTCCCGCTCGGCCCAGCGCCCGTTGCCGTCCGTGATGATGGCGACGTAGCGAGCGCGAGTCGCCGCGTCGTGGCCTTCAGAGGCCACTAGACCTCCAGTACTTCCGCCTCTTTGCCCTTCATCAGGGCGTCGAGCTCACTGATCTTCTCGTCCGTGAGCTTCTGCAGCTCGACCTCGCCACGGTGTTCGTCGTCGGATCCCACGTCGCCGGCGCTCTTGAGCTCGCGCAGCTCATGCATGCAATCGCGGCGCGTGTTCCGGACCGCGACACGCCCCTCCTCGGCGAGTGAGTGCACCACCTTCACGAGCTCCTTGCGGCGCTCCTCGGTGAGCTCCGGGATCGCGAGCCGGATCAGGGCGCCGTCGCTGTTGGGCGTGAGCCCGACGTCGGACTCCATGATCGCCTTCTCGATGCTCTTGACCGACGACTTGTCGTAGGCCTGCACGGTGAGCAGCCGGGCCTCGGGCGACGAGATCGTGGCGAGCTGCTTGAGCGGTGTCTGCGCGCCGTAGTAGTCGACCATGATGCGGTCCAACAGGGCCGGGCTGGCGCGCCCGGTGCGAACGGTCTGAAACTTGTGGCGGATCGACTCGACCGACTTGTCCATGCGCTCACTCGCGTCCGCCAGCAGTAGATCGATCAGCTCGGACATCTCAGCTGCTGCTCACCAGGGTCCCCACTCGCTGGCCGGACACTATCCGGTCGCTGTTCTCCTCGTCGTCCATGTTGAAGACGTACAGCGGCAGGTGGTTTTCCATGCACAGCGTGAGGGCGGTTGCGTCCATGACGCGCAGCTGGCGCTGGATCGCGTCCATGTAGGTGATCTCCTCGAGGAACGTGGCGTCGGGGTCCTCGGCCGGGTCGGCGGTGTAGACCCCCTCGACGCGGTTCTTCGCCATGAGGATCGCCTCGGCGTGGATCTCCGACGCACGCAGGGCCGCCGCCGTATCCGTGGTGAAGAACGGGTTCCCGGTGCCGGCCGCGAAGATCACCACGCGGCCCTTCTCCAGGTGGCGGATCGCGCGGCGGCGGATATAGGGCTCCGCGACCTCGGAGATCGTGATCGCCGACTGCACGCGCGTGTTCACGCCGGCCTTCTCCAGTGCGTCCTGGAGCGCGAGCGCGTTGAGCACCGTGGCCACCATGCCCATGTAGTCGGCCGTCGCCCGGTCCATGCCGGCCGCGGCGCCGGCCATCCCGCGGTAGATGTTCCCGGCCCCCACCACGATTGCCACCTCGACTCCGCGCTCGCGCACTCGCGCCACCTGGGCCGCGACGCCCTTGATCTGCTCCGGATCCGCTCCGTACTCGAGATCGCCGAGCAGCGCCTCGCCCGAGAGCTTGAGCAGGATTCGCTTGAAGGCGGGGCCGTCGGATTCCGGCGCGGCGGCGTCCACGGCTATTCCCCCACCGTGAAGCGGGCGAAGCGGCGGATCACCACGTTCTCACCGGTCTTTGCCGCCAGCTCCTCGCGCAGCTCCTGGATCGTCTTCTCCTCGTGCTTGTCCGTGTTGACGTGGCGCTGACGCAGCAGCACCACGTCATCGAGCCACTTGTTGAGCTTGCCCTCGACGACCTTCGGCCGCACGTTCTCCGGCTTGTCCGCCGCCTGCTGCTCGTACACGCGCCGCTCGGTCTCCCTGGCGTCCTCCGGCACGTCGTCGTCGGTCACCCACTGCACGGTCGGGCTGCCGGCCACGTGCAGCGCCACATCCTTTGCGAAG
>JAWVFS010000408.1:0-3136 GCA_033855795.1 Solirubrobacteraceae bacterium
GGTAGACGACGTCCATGCCGGCGTCCCGCGCGCGCACGGCGATCTGCTCGGCGCCGTTGGAGTGGCCGTCGAGGCCCGGCTTGCCGACGAGGATCTTGAGCTTTCGCCCGAGTCCGTCGGACACGCGCTCGACCTCGTCGCGCAGGGCCGCGAGGTCCTCGTCGTCACCGCCCGCCACCGCCTCGCCAACCCCCGTCGGCGCGCGGTAGGAGCCGAACACGTCGCGCAGTGTCTGCGCCCACTCCCCGGTGGTTGCCCCGGCACGGGCCGCGGCGATCGTCGCGGGCATGATGTTCTCGTCCTCGTCGTCCGCGGCGCGCGCGAGCGCCGCCAGCGCCTCGTGCACCGCGGCCTCGTCGCGCAAGGAGCGCCACCGCTCCAGGTCGTCGATCTGCCCGGCCTCGACCGCGGGGTCCACCACGAGGATGCCGCCCTCGGCGTCGGCGGTCAGCGGCGAGTCCTCGGTCTCGGTGTAGCGGTTGATGCCCACGACGGTCTGCTCGCCCGCCTCGATCCGCCGGACCCGCTCGCGATGCGAGTCGACCAGGGCGGCCTTCATGTACGGCACGGCCTCGACCGCGCCGCCCTTGTCCTGCACGATGTCCAGCTCGGTGCGCGCGCCCTCGAGGAGCTCCTCGACCAGGCCATCCATCACCTTGGAGCCCTCGAAGATGTCGGGGTACTCGAGCAGGTCGGTCTCGAAGGCCAGCACCTGCTGGATGCGCAGCGACCACTGCTGATCCCAGGGGCGCGGGAGGCCGAGCGCCTCGTTCCAGGCCGGGAGCTGGATCGCGCGCGCCCGGGCGTTGCGGCCGAGCGTGACGGCGAGCGCCTCGAGCGCGATGCGCTGCACGTTGTTCTCCGGCTGGGCCTCGGTGAGCCCGAGCGAGTTGACCTGCACGCCGTAGCGGAAGCGCCGGAGCTTGGGATCCTCGACCCCGTAGCGCTCGCGCCCGAGCTCGTCCCACAGGACGCCCATCGCGCGCAGCTTCGCGTGCTCCTCGACGAACCGGACCCCGGCGTTGACGAAGAAGGAGATGCGCCCGAACACCGTGGGCATCAGCGACTCGTCCACGCGCTCGCGTACGGCGTCGAGCACCGCGATCGCGTTGGCCATCGAGTAGGCGATCTCCTGCACCGGCGTGGCCCCTGCCTCCTGCAGGTGGTACGAGCAGATGTTGATCGGGTTCCACTTCGGCACGTGCTCGACGGTGTGGGCGACCATGTCGGCGATCAGCCGCATCGAGGGGCCGGGCGGGAAGGCATAGGTGCCCCGCGAGAGGTATTCCTTGAGGATGTCGTTCTGCGTGGTCCCCTGGAGTGCGGACTGGTCGATCCCGTTCTCCTCGGCGACCACGACGTAGAGCGCCAGCAGCCAGGCGGCCGTCGCGTTGATCGTCATCGACGTGTTCATCTCGTCGAGCGGAATGCCGTCGAAGAGCGCGTGCATGTCGCCCTTGTGGGCGATCGGCACCCCGACCTTGCCGACCTCGCCCCGCGCGAGCTCGTGGTCGGCGTCGTAGCCGGTCTGGGTCGGCAGGTCGAAGGCGACGGACAGGCCGGTCTGGCCCTTGGCCAGGTTCTTGCGGTACAGCTCGTTGGACTTGGCCGCCGTCGAGTGCCCGGCGTAGGTCCGCATCATCCACGGCCGGTCCGGCTCGGGAAGGCGGTGGGAGCGTCGACCGTCGTCGCTCATACCCCGCATTCTACGGGCGCGGGCTCAGGTGAAATTCCGGTAGGCCGTCGTGCAGAAGTTCTGCGGGCTGGTCCGGCGAACGACGGTCAGGATCGCGGTGACCGTGCCGTGCCCTCCGCCGACGGTGTTGATGATGAGCCGGCGCAGGGCGTTGGCCGCCGTATCGACGTCGGTGGACACGCTCGAGCCACTGGCGAGCGCGGCCGTGTAGGCGGTCGTCGTCAAGTTTCGGCTGTCGTCGATAAAGACCTCGAGGTTGCTTCCAGTGTTGTTGCTGACCGAGATCTGGTTGCCGAGCGAAGGCGAGTTCGAACAGGTCACGTTGACCTGAATGCCCGAGGCAACCAGATCGATCGTCGTGCCGGGGGGCGCGGTTCCGCCGGACGCCGCGAAGCCGCGGACGTACTGGGAGGCGAAGACGCCACCCAGCTTGGCGGCGTCCGGGACCTGGCCCAGGGTGGATTCGTTGATCTCGGTGCCGGTGAGGCTGTCCGGGGCCACCTTCGCCGCGGTGACCGCCCCGGAGGCGATGGCCGGGCTGGGATAGGCGCCGGTGAGGTCTCCGCCGGCGGCAGCCCCGTTGAACTGGGCGTCCGAACCGGAGCGGCCGGCGGGGCCGGTGGCGCCGGGAGCGCCCGTCGTGCCCACCTTGCCCTGCTGGTTCCATCGGATCGCGCGCTCGCTGCGCGTGCAATGCCGCTTGGAGTCGATCACGCGCAGGATTCCCGTGCGCCTGTTGAAGCAGGCCTGGATGACGCCGCCGGGCCCGGGGATGGCCGCGACGGCGAACCCGCTTCCGGCGAGGACGAGCGCCACGATCACGCCGATGTTCGCGAAGGTGACGTGCCTGCGTAATTGAGCCAGCATCCTGCCCGCGAACGTACTCCCGGGCGCTCACGCAAACCTCACGGGATGCCAGACTGATCGGCCCGGTGCGCCCCATCGACGTCCATCACCTCGGCCACGAGCGCGTGATCTGCTGCTGGCAGGTCGGCGACGTGCTGGTCGACCCGGGGCCGGAGCCCTGCATCGACACGCTGCTGGAAGCGCTCGGCGGCGAGGTCCCGCGCGCGCTGCTGCTCACGCACATCCACCTCGATCACGCCGGGGCGGCGGGCGCCCTCGTGCGCCAGTGGCCCGACCTCGAGGTCCACGTCCACGAGCGGGGCGCGCCGCACCTCGTCGACCCGGGGAAGCTCGTCGCGAGCGCCACCCGGCTCTACGGCGACGAGATGGAGCGCCGCTGGGGCGAGATCGTCCCCGTCCCGCGCGAGAACCTGCGGGTGCTGAGCGGCGACGGCTCGGAGGTCGTCCACGGCTTCCGCGTCGCCTACACGCCCGGGCACGCGTCGCACCACGTCTGCTACCTGCACGAGAACAGCGGCTGGGCGTTCGTGGGCGACGCCGCCGGCGTGCGCATCCCGCCCGCGGGATTCGTGC
>JAWVFS010000409.1:0-8842 GCA_033855795.1 Solirubrobacteraceae bacterium
CGCAAGCGGCCGCGCCGTGTGGCGACCCCGGAGCGCAAGGCGGCGCGCCGGGCCCCTCGGTGACCGGCGCCGCGCGCTAGGCCGTCTCGGCGCTCGCCGACCGCCGCGCCTCGTCGCGGTCGAAGAACAGGCGGATGCGCACGGCCGCTCCGTCGCGGATCTCCCACACGTAGGCGACCGGCGCGTTGACGTCGACGCCGCTGCGCAGCCCGCGGGCGCGCAACCGCGCCAGGACGATGACCCGGCCCTCGCCGGCCTCCTCGATCTTCTCGATGTCGTTGGTCATCTCAGCCCACACCTGGCCGAGGCTCTCGAAGTAGATGCGCAGGGCGTCGCGCCCCCGAACGACACCCTCGCCCGGGAGCGCCGAGAAGTCCCACTCGATGTCGGGGGCGAAGAACGACACTGCCGTCGAGAAGTCGCGGTCGTCGAACGCGCCGAAACCCTCGTGCAGGCGCCGGATGAGGTCGGTGTCCACGCCCGCAAGTATTCCGCCGCGCAGTCACCCGTGCGAGCGCTACCGTCCGCGCCGTGCGCCGCCTGTCGCTCGCCCGTTCCTTCCAGATCGCCCTCCTCGGCCTCACACTCGCGCTGGCCGTGATTGCCGCGCTCGGCATCGCCGCGCTGTATGACGCGCGCCAGCGCTACGAGGACCGGCTGGCCGCCACCTATGAGCTGGAGGCGTCCGGCGCGCGGCTCCTGGCCGCCGGCGTGGTGGCGGAGGCCGCGCGGCGGACGCCAAACACCCCAACGGCGCGCGACCAGCGCCGCCAGGCCGACGCCGCATTGGCGGCGGCGGGCGACGAGGCGCGCCGGCTCGCCCGCGGCGACCCGGCCAGCGCCCGTCTCGTCGAGCGCGCGCTGGCGAGCCGGGACGTGCGCTCCCTCGCCCCGGCGCTCGACGCCCGCCAGCGCGCGCGGCGGGTGGCCGCGCGCGACCGGGCGGGCGCCGACACCCGTCGCGCGTTCCTGACGATCGCCATCGCGGGCGGGTTGGCGGTGCTCGCCGCGCTCGCCCTGGCCACGCTGCTGATCGGCGTGCTCCGCCGCCCGCTCGACCAGCTCGTGCGCGCGACCCGCCGGGTCGCCGGGGGCGACCTCGAGCCGCGATTGGACCCGGAGGGTCCGCGCGAGCTGCGCGAGCTGGGGGAGAGCTTCAATGCGATGGCGTCCGACCTCGACGCCGCCGGCCGCGCGCTGGAGGCCGAGCGCGAGCGGTTGGCCGTCACCGTCGAGAGCCTCGGCGACGCGCTCGTCTCCTGCGACCCCGACGGCGTGGTCACGGCGGTGAACCCGCGCGCGGAGGAGCTCGTCGGCGCCCTGCAGCCGGGCGTGCGCGCGGATGGTCCGGACTCGCCGCTGCCGGCGCTCGAGGAGGCGCTCGCGGCCGAGGTCGTCGTCGAGCACGACGGCCGCACCCTCGCGATCACCGCGGCACCGCTCGGGGCGGGGGAGGAGGCGGGAACCGTGTGGACCGTGCGGGACGTGTCCGAGCGCGCCCGCCTGGACCGGCTCAAGAGCGAGTTCGTGGCCACGGCCTCCCATGAGCTCCGCAGCCCACTGACGTCGATCAAGGGGTTCGCCGAGCTGCTCGCGCACTCGGACGGGCTGAACGAGCGCGAGCGCGAATTCGCCGAGATGATCCTGCTCTCGGCCGACCGCATGGTCGAGTTGGCCAACGACCTGCTCGACGTCGCCAGCGTCGAGGCGGGCCAGATTCAGCTGCACCGGCGCCCGCTCGACGTCGGCGGCGCCGTCGAGGAGGTCGTGGCGCTGATGCGGCCGCGCTTCGAGGGAAGCGGCCAGCGCCTGGAGGTCGACGTCGCGCCCGGCCTCCCGCGCGCCCTGGCCGACGCCGCCCGCGTTCGCCAGATCATCACGAACCTGCTGACCAACGCCCACCTGTACACGGGCGAGGGGGGGCGCGTCGTCGTCGCGGTCGAGGCGGATGACCCGTTCGTGTCGCTGGTCGTGTCGGATACGGGACGGGGCATGACGGCGGAGGAGGTCCAGCAGGTGTTCGTGCGCTTCTACCGCGGTGGCGATGGCGGCGGGCCAAGCGGCACCGGGCTCGGGCTGTCGATCGTCCGCTCGCTGGTCGACCTGCACGGCGGCACGATCGACGTGGAGAGCGAGCCCGGACGGGGGACGACCTTCCGCGTCCGCCTGCCAAGCGCCCTCGAGCCCGAACAGGACGCCGACGCGGCCGAGGCGATTCGCGGCAAGCGCGTCCTGGTGGTTGACGACGAGCCGGCGATCGCCGACCTGATCGTGGCTCAGCTCGCGCCGTTCGACGTCGATGCCGTCACCGTGCACAGCGGCGAGGCGGCGATGGAGCGGCTGCGCGTCGAGACCTTCGACGCGGTGACGCTGGACATCCTCATGCCCGGCATGACCGGGTTCGAGGTGCTGCGCGCGATCCGCTCCGACGCCACCCTGAACCAGCTTCCCGTGGTGATCGTGTCGGTCTTCACCGGCGGGCAGGCGCTGCACTCCGAGTGGGCGGTGTCCAAGCCGATCGACGCCGACGAGCTGACCTACGCGCTCGGGTCGGCCGTGCTCGCGGGCCGCGCGCGCGTCCTGGTCGTGGGCCGGGCCGGTACACGTCCCCAGCTCGAGCCCGAGCTCGAGCGAATGGGCATCGCCTGCAAGTGGGTGACGAACGCCACGGCGGCTGCACGCGAGTGCGAGACGCATCGGTTCGAGGCGGCGCTGGTCGATGCCGGCCTCCCGAACGCGCCACAGGTGCTGCACGCGATCGACCTGCGCGGGCGACGGCTCGCGCGCTCGGTCGTCGTCTTCGCCACCGGGGATACCGTTCCCGGGCTGGCCAAGCTGGCGCCCGAACCGGTGCCCTTCGATGAGGCCGCGCGGGACATCCTGGAGGCGCTCGAACACGGGGGAGACGAGTACGCTTGAGGCGCGTGGGGGCGAGCACGACCGAACTTGAGGCCGAGGTCGAGCGCCTGCGCGCTGAGCTCGCCGAGCACGAGCGGCGCGCCGGCGCGCAGACGCAGCAGCTCGAGCGCTACGCCGCAGACCTGCGCGAAACGTTCAAGCGTGAGCGCGAATCCGCGCAGGAGCTGCAGGAGTCCTACGTGGCCACGGTGCGCGCGCTGTCCAACGCGGTCGAGGCGCGCGATGCCTACACCGGGCACCACGCCGAGCGAGTCGCCGCCTACGGGTTGGCCATCGCCGCGGAGACGGGGACCGCCCTCACCGACCAGCCCGAGATCGAGTTCGGCTTCCTGCTCCACGACGTCGGGAAGGTCGCGATTCCCGACGCGATCCTGTACAAGCCCCAGCCGCTCGAGCCCCACGAGTTCCGGCTGATGGCGCGCCACCCGGTGATCGGCTGGGAGATCGTGCGCGACGTGGCGTTCCTCGGCGAGGCCCGCGACGTCGTGCGCTCGCACCACGAGCGCTGGGACGGCGCCGGGTACCCGGACCAGCTCGCCGGCGAGGAGATCCCGCTCGCGGCTCGCGTGTTCGCCCTGGCCGACACGCTGGACGCTCTCACCACCGACCGCCCCTATCGCCAGGCGAGCACGTTCGCCCAGGCCCGCGAGATCATCCGCGAGAGCTCCGGGACGCAGTTCGATCCGGGCATCGTGGAGAGCTTCGACCGCATTCCGGACGCCGAGCTCGAGCGCATCCGGACCGAGATCGGGTAGCCCCTCGCCGTGCCCGGCGTCCTGATCGTCGACGACGACCCGATGATCCGCCACCTGATCGCGACGACGCTCGAGGACGTTGCCGGGTTCGAGCTGGCAGAGGCCGGCGACGGGGAGGAGGCGGTGGCGATCGCCGAGCGCGACGGTCCGGCGCTGGTCTTCCTCGACATCGACATGCCGCGCCTCAACGGCATCGAGGCCTGCAAGCGCCTCCGCGCGCTCCCGGCGACCGCCGACGCGACGATCGTGATGCTCACGGCATCCGGCGGCGACGGCCCCGAACGCGAGGCCGCGGCGGCCGGCGCCGACCTCTTCCTGACGAAGCCCTTCTCGCCGCTGGAGCTGCTCTCGCTGGTCGACTCGCTGGGCGCCGGGGGGTAGGCCGGGTCAGTGAGCGCGGAGCGCGCGACCGGCCGCGCCCGTGGCGCTGTCGACCAGCTGATCGGCGGTCGAACGGACGGGCTCGGGCACCGGCGCGGTGATCTGCTTGACCACGCTCCCCACCTGGGTGAGAGGTGCGGATGGAGTGGACGGAGGAACGGTGGCCGCGCCACCGCCGGGAGCGTTTCCGCCGGCGCCGCCGCCCGTGATCCCGGTCGACGGTCCGCCGCCTTCGGTGCCGGGCCCGGTCGCCGGCCCGGTGCCGCCGCCCGTGCCGCCTGCACCGTCGCCGCCACTGCCGCCTGCACCGGCGCTGGTCCCGGCCGAGGCCGGGAGCGCGGCGAGCAGCGGGACGCGCACCGCGGTGGTGTGTGCGCCCGCCCCCTGGCCGGAGCTCAGGTGCGCCGACGAATCGTGCAGCACGGGGCCCGAGACCAGCTGGCCGAGCGAGCCGAGGCCGCCGAGGCCGCCGCCGGCGAGCGCGATCACGGCTGCCGCCGCGACGATCGCCGTGGGCGCGAGCGCCGCCGTCCCGGCTGCGCACAGCGTGCCCTTCCTCCAGGCTTGCAGCACCTCCACGTGGCGAATGGTACGCCGTTCCGGGTTGATCCCCGCCGGCCGGGTATGCTCCGACCACCAGCAATCGGTTTCGAGGGAGAGCTATGGCAGCACGAGACAAGGCGGCCAAGGCCGGAAGCGCCTATCAGAGCGTCGCGAGCAGCCCGTACGTCCAGCGCATCGTCCAAGACGAAGAGCTGCGCCAGAACCTCCGCGATGCCTTCGACGTGTCGCGGCGCGCCTACGGGCGGCTGGCAAACGGCAAGGCCCCCTCGAAGGCGCTGATGGAGGACAAGAAGCTCCAGCGCGACCTTCGCGAGGCGGCCGTGTCGCTGCGTGAGGTCGGCGTGGCGCTGAAGGAGGGTCCGAAGAAGCGCAAGCGCAAGCGCCGTCTCGGCCGCAAGCTGCTGCTGCTGGCGGTGGGCGCCGGGCTCGCCCTCGCCCTCAGCGAGGGCCTGCGCTCGAAGGTGCTCGATGCACTGTTCGGGGCCGAGGAGGAGTTCGACTACACCTCCACCACCGCACCCGCCTCGCCCGCACCCACGGCCGAGGCGACGCCGGCGGCCTGACGCGGCATCCGCATTTCGTCGTACCGAGGGCGCCCCGCGGGGCGCCCTCGTCCTTCCGGAGTGGCCGAATCTCCCGGCCTCTGGCTGGCCGGCCAGCTAGCATCGGGGCCATGGAGGCCGCCGCCAAGACCCGCCAGCTCACCGGGGAGCGCGCGCAGCGCATCGTCGATGCCATGCGCGCGAGCGTCGCGCTGCGCGGCGCCGCCGGCTCGACGTTCGACCACGTCGCGCGCGAGGCGGGCGTCTCCCGCGGTCTGCTGCACTACTACTTTCATACGAAGGAGCGCCTGCTGGTCGAGGTCGTGCGGCGGGACACCGACATCCGCCTGGCCACGCTCGACGAGGCGCTCGCCGATGCGCACACGGCCGACGACTTCATCGAGGCGCTCGTCCGGTCGCTGGAGGACATGGTCGAGCACGACCCCGGGTTCGTCACGCTGGTGTTCGAGCTCTTCACGGCGGCGCAGCGCAACGACGAGATCCGCGCGGAGGTCGCCGAGCTCTACCGGCGCACGCGCGAGCACGTGGCCGAGCTGCTCGAGACCAAGCAGCGCGAGGGCGTACTCAAGCTGCACGACGAGCCCGAGGCCGTGGCCGTCGCACTGTTCGCGCTGGGCGACGGCATGTCGATGCGCATGCTGATCGAGCCCGAGCGCGACTTCGCCGCCACGCTGCGCGCCGGGATCACGTGCGCGCGCGCGCTGCTGACCGACGGCGTGTGAGCCGGTTCACACACGGGCCGGTGGGTAGCCGGTCTGCCGCGCCGGTCGTTCGAGCGCACGCCGGAGCCGGCGCCGGCCAATTGACCTCCCCGTAGGCTGCCGCCAATGCGACGTCTCATCGCGGCGGCCATCGTTCTCGCTGTCCTCGTCGTGCTGGCCGCCACGGCGCAGCTGGTGCTGCCGGGCATAGCCGAGAACCGGATCCGCGACCGGCTGGCGCACGACGGCCGCGTGGAGAGCGTGCACGTGTCGGCGTTCCCCGCGGTCAAGCTGCTCTGGGGCAAGGCCGACCGCGTGACCGTGCGGATGGCCAATGTCCGCGCGGCCGTCGGCCGGCTGGGAGATCTCATCGGCCGCACCGCGGACGCCGGCCGCGTGGACGCGAGCACGCGCGAGCTCGACGTGCTGACCCTGCGCCTGCGCGACGCGAGCCTGCGCAAGCGCGGGAACCGACTCGTGGGCGAGGCCACCGTCACCGACGCCGACCTGCGCGCCGCGCTGCCGCCCGGCTTCTCGGTGCGGCCGGTCGCGTCGGCCGACGGCCAGCTCGTGCTGCGCGGCACGGCCACGCTGTTCGGGACCACGATCTCCGCCAACGCCATCCTGCTCGCCCAGGACGGCCGGCTCAGGATCGCCCCCGACGTGCCCTTCGGGGGCTTCGCCGCGCTGACGGTCTTCTCGGATCCGCACGTTCACGTCGACGGCGTCGGCGCCCGCGCCGCGCCCGGCGGCGGATTCACGCTGACCGCGTCGGGGCGGCTTGCCGGCTGACCCATGAGCACGCGCGCCCGCATCCTCGGGTTCGGATCGGCGGCGCTGCTCGTGCTCGCCGGCATCCTGTGCGCCGTCTTCGTCCCCGGCACGACCGGCGAGGTCCTGATCCTCGGTTTGATGGGAACGGGGTTCATCGTGGCGACCAGCCTCGTGTTCCTGGAGGTGGGCCTGAGCGAGGATCGCGAGCGCGCCCGTGAACTCGAGCGCCGCGGCCGGTCGGGGCCCGAGCACGTCGAGCCACCGCGCCTGTCGCGGCGGGGGCGACGGCGGCCCTAGACAGTGTCAGCGGCGCCGAGGATTGCGGGCGCTCCTAACCTGACCGTAGAACCGCAACCCAGGGAGAAGCGATGGCGAAAGTGCTCTACACAACGAAGGCCCACGTGACCGGCGGTCGAGCCGAGGGCCACGGTGCAACGTCGGACGGGGCGCTGGAGGTGGATCTGCGGATCCCGGAGGAGATGGGCGGACCCGGCGGAGGCACGAACCCGGAGCAGCTGTTCGCGGTCGGCTTCGCCTCCTGCTTCGAGAGCGCCCTGGCCGTTGTCGGTCGGCGCAAGGACCAGGACACGCAGGACGCCGCCATCGACTCCAGCGTGTCGCTGCTGCCGACCGAAGACCGAGGGTTCAAGCTCGCCGTCGCGCTCGACGTCACGCTTCCCTCGGTCGAAGACCCGGATTTGGCCGTGGACCTGGTGCGGACCGCCCACCGGGTGTGTCCCTATTCGAACGCGACTCGCGGCAACATCGAGGTGGCCCTCACGGCCAATGGACGGGCCGTCGAGGAAGCCGCGACGACCCCGGCGGGCTAGCGCGCTAGCGAGAGAACAGGCTCCGCGCCCGCCACAGCGCGCGTGGCCTGCCGCGCGGGATCACGCGGCCGCGGGCGAGCGCGCGGCTTGCGTTCTCGCGGCCCATCGAAACGTCGACCCAGTCCTCGAAGCGGCAGCGGAAGGTGATGTCGGCGGACTCGAGGCGCCCGCGCGCGACCTCGCTGGAGCCGTTGTCGATGCGCAGGTGCCAGGGCTCGAGGTCGCGGAAGTCCCACTGCAGCGTGATCGGCTCGGCGCCGTCGTAGGCCTGGGACAGGCCGCGGCGGATCGAGTCGAAGTACTCGTCGAGCAGCTCCGGGTCCGTGGACGGCGGCCCGTTCTTCTCGCCGAGGATGTTCCCGCGCAAGAACGCGATCCCGCGCTGGGCGCGCTCCTCGGAGCTGAGATCGGACTCGAGCGGGACGCCGCCCGGCAGCTCCTCGGGCGGCATGCCGGCGGCGCGCAGCTTGGCGTCGAGGGAGTTCGCTCCGACCTGGAAGACCTCGACCATGGTCGACCCGAAGCACGTGATGTAACGCTCGTCCCAGTTGGGCGGGACGAAGACGGCGGTCGCCCAGGGGATGACCTCGCGCAGGACCTCGGCCACGGCGGCGGGCACCTCGGGGTCCTCGTCCTTGAGGTCGGACAGAAGCTTCACTCCGAAGCCGATATGGCGCTGCTCGTCGCGTGAGATGTTCTGCATCCCCTGGTAGAAGGCGGGCAGCACGCCGCGCTCGCCGAGGTAGTCCTCGATGAAGTGCTGGCCAGGCTGGGCGAGCGAGGCTTCGACGATGAGGTGGTACAGCGTGATGGCGGCGGCGAGCTTGGGCTTGGAGCGGTCCCGGCGCAGCTCGTCCGCCATCCGATCCAGCCGGGCGAAGACCTTCTTGAAACCCCAGCTGAGCTCGGGCTGCGTGGTGGCCAGCGAGGCGGCGATCGAGTCGCCGGTGTCCACGACCTCGGACATGAAGCGCGCGAAGAAGACGGCGTGGCGGGCCTCGTCGACCTGCTGGGTGGTGAGGAAGTACTTCTGCTCTTCGCGCGGCGCCGCATCGATGTACGGAGTCAGGTTCTCGGCGACGCTGTCCTCGCCGTGGAAGAACATCGCGTAGTTCCACAGCGCGGCCCGGCGCTCGAGGTCCGAGAACTTCTCGCGCCAATCCTCGCGGTCCTGGCTGAAGTCGAGCTCGCTGGACTTCCAGTTGCCCTGCTCCCAGCGCGAGTACAGGTCCTCGTAGGACAGCATCTCGGCTGCGGACGTGCGGGTCGCCACAGGTACCTCCCTCGTCGTCTACCTCGATTGCAGCGTAGCGCGCTGCTGAATCTCGTTCAATGCTGTGTGATGGACCTCACAC
>JAWVFS010000410.1:0-3817 GCA_033855795.1 Solirubrobacteraceae bacterium
TCGTCGCCTACATGGGCGACGGGATCATGGCCGTGTTCGGAGCGCCGATCGAGATCGAGGACCATGCCGATCAGGCGCTCGCCACCGCCCGGGAGATGCTCGACGCCCGCCTGCCGCAGTTCAACGCCTGGCTGCGGGAGGAAGGGCTCGGCGACGGCTTCCGGCTGGGGATCGGGCTCAACAGCGGCCGCGTTATGTCGGGCAACGTCGGCTCGGAGCGGCGCGTGGAGTACACGGCGATCGGTGACACCACGAACACGGCGGCCCGGCTCGAGGGCATGACGAAGGGCACCCCCCACCAGCTGTTCGTCGCCGACTCGACCCGCTCGCGGCTCAAGGAGCCGCCGCCCGACCTCGTCTTCGTGGACGAGTTCGAGGTGCGCGGCAGGCAGGCACGCGTGAAGCTCTGGTCGGTGCCCGACAAGGACGAGGCGGTTCCCGCACCGTCGGGCGTCGCCGGGCAGCCCGGCGCCGAGGCCGAGTAGCCCCGCTTTACGATCGTTCCCGTCGCCCGAGCCGCCGCACCACCTCGATCACCGAGGACCAACGGCGGGGCGGCGCGGCCGGGGTCGGGGGAGACTCGACGGGGCGAGTCGCGCGCGCGCGGGTGGCCTCCCTCGAGTCCACGGCGGCAGTGCGCGCGGTCACGCCGGTTCGGGCGCGCGGGTCGCCGCCGCCGCCCTGCCCGGCGTCCTTGGGCGGCGCCGGCGGTGCGACGGCTGGGGCCGCCGCTTCCGGCGACGCCCGCGCCGCGTCCTCCATGAGCTCGGTCGCCGACCCGGGGCGGTCGTCGGGGTCCTTCGCCATCCCCTTCGCGATCACGTCGTCGAGTGCCGGCGGCAGGTCGGGACGCCGCTCGCTCACTCGGGGTGGGGGGTCCGACATGTGCGCGTAGAGGACCGCCGGCTCGCTCGGCCGCGGGAACGGGACCTCGCCGGTCAGGCATTCGTACAGGACTCCGGTGAGGGCGTAGATGTCACTGCAGTGGGTGGCGTTCCCGCCGCGGGCCTGCTCCGGCGAGACGTAGTCGATCGTGCCGAGGAACTGCCCCTCCTCCGTCAGGCCGGACCCGCCGGGCGCCTTGGTCAGGCCGAAGTCGGCCAGATAGGCGTGATCGTGCGCGCCGACCAAGATGTTCTGCGGTTTGACATCGCGGTGGATGAGCCCGACCTCATGGGCGGCGTCCAGCGCCTCGGCGACCTGCGTGAGGAGGCCCACGGCGCGTGCCGGGTCCAGCTGCCCGGACAGGATCAGGTCCTTGAGCGTGGGACCGCGGACCACCCGCATGGCGAGGAAGAGCCCGTGCTCGCTCTCCCCGGCCTCGTACACGGTGACGATGTGCGGGTGGTCGATCGCCGCCTGGAGCTGGCCCTCGCGGCGGAAGCGCTCGCGGAAGGAGGGATCGTCGCTCGCCTCGGACGTGATGACCTTCATCGCGGCCGGCCGGTTCAACGACAGCTGGGTGGCCCGGTACACGACCGCCATGCCGCCGACCCCCAGGACCCCATCGATCCGGTAGCCAGCGACGATCGTTCCCTGATCCAGCACGGACTCGCGATTCTATGCGGGCAGCCCAGACACTCCGCGCGCCCCGGTCTCCAAAGGCTTCCGTTGCGCCAGCAAATGACCTATTCTCGGTAGGCTCGGCGGCGAGGACCGATAACGATGAGCGACCCCGAACAGCCCCAGGCTGACGAGCACGTCGGCCACAGCATCGGCCCCTACCGTGTCGAGTCGCTGCTGGGCGTGGGCGGCATGGGGCGCGTCTACAAGGCGGTGAACCCCGAGGGCGACGAGGTTGCGCTCAAGCTCGTGAAGGCCGACCTGGCGAGCGACGAGATCTTCCGGCGGCGCTTCGACCGCGAGGTGCGGATCGCCCGGACGGTCGTGCACCTGCACGTGGTGCCGGTCATCGACTCCGGCGAGCACGAGGGCATCCCCTACATGGCGCAGAAGTACGTGGGCAACGGCACGCTCGAGGACCTCGTCAAGAGGGAGCAGTCCCTCGACCTCGACACCGCCGTCAAGATCTGCAACCAGGTGGCCGCGGGCCTCGACGCGCTGTGCGCCGCCGGCCTCGTGCACCGGGACGTCAAGCCGGCGAACATCCTGCTCGACGCCGACGGGACGGCGTTCATCACGGACTTCGGTCTGGCCAAGGACAGCCAGGGAAGCGTCCTGACCAGGCCCGGCCAGGCATTGGGGTCGCTCGACTACATGGCCCCGGAGCAGATCCGCGGCGAGCCGGTGACCGCCGCCTCCGACGTGTACGCGCTCGGGTGCGTCATGTACGAATGCCTCATCGGCGCGCCTCCCTTCGCCGACCGCCAGGGCATGCGGGTTCTGTGGGCCCACCTGCAGGACGACCCGGCCAACCCATGCGATCGCCGGGCCGACCTCCCGCCCGCGGTGGGCGAGCTGATCCTGCGCGCGCTCGACAAGGAGCCGCAGAACCGGCCCCAGACCGCCGGCGAGTTTGCGCGGATGCTGCGCGACGCCGTCGGGTCCGGCGCCCCCTCCTAGCCGGGCGGCGAGTCCGGACTACCGCCGTCGCCGTCGGCCCAATCGACGGTGTAGACCTTGTGCTCGCCGAGCATCCCCTTGAAGTGAAACTCGCCGCGGAGCGTCACGTGAAAGGTCGGGTCCGTCTCCGTGTACTCCCGCAGCGCCTCCGAGATCAGGATCTCCCCGCCGGCGGCGCGATCGGCGATGCGGGCGGCCAGCACGACATTGCGCCCGAAGAAGTCGTCGGCGTTGACGATCACGAAGCCGGTGTGCAGCCCGCTGCGAATCGCCAGCGGCGCCCCGAGCGCGGTGAGCGGGCGCCCCGCGAACGTTCGCTGCAGTTCGATCGCGCACCGCAATCCCCCGTGCGCGCTGCTGAAGGCGATCATGTGCCCGTCGCTCTCCGATTTCACGAGGTTGCCGTCGTGGTGCTCGACGATGCGCTCGAGCATCGTGCGGTGGTCCCGGAGTAGATCGGACCATCGCTCGCCGCCCAGCTGCTCCTGGATCGCCGCCGCATTCTCGATGTCGGTGAGGAGCAGCGTGAGGGCGCCGTCGGGCGAGCTGAACTCCCCGAGGTCGGGCGGCGCCGGCCCGAGCGCCGAGGCGATGACGTCAATGGAGGTTGGCTGCACGGCGGTCCCGAGGGTAGCTGAACGCGCTCGTACCCTGACGGGTTGCTGCGCAGGCGACGGGGAGGTGGTAGAACCGGCACGTGTCGCAGCAGATCGCCGTCGGAAGTGAGGTCGCGGGCCACCGGATCACGGGCCTGGTCGGGCAGGGGGGCATGGCGACGGTGTATGCGACCGAGAGCCTGCACGACGGAGGGCGAGCGGCGCTCAAGGTCCTGGCGCCGGAGCTGGCGAGCGACGCCGAGGTCCGAACCCGCTTCGTGCGCGAGGCACGCTATGCGAGCTCGGTCGAGCATCCCAACATCGTTCGCGTCCACGACGTCGGCGAACTCGACGGCCTTCCCTACATCCTCATGGACCGGGTCGAGGGCTCGGACCTCGAGGCCCTGCTGACGCTCGAGGGCACGCTCGACCCCGAGCGGGCCGTTTCCATCCTCGGCCAGGTCGCGGGGGCACTCGACGCCATCCACGCGACGGGTCTGCTGCACCGCGACGTCAGGCCCGGGAACGTCATCGTCGCGCCCGGCCCCGACGGCGACGAGCGGTGCTACCTGACGGACTTCGGGCTCGGCAAGAACCCGGGGCAGGACAGCAGGGCGCTCACGGCCGCGGGGGATTTCGTGGGCAGCTGCCACTACCTGGCGCCCGAGCAGATCCTCGGGCGAGACTACGACCAGCGG
>JAWVFS010000411.1:0-11092 GCA_033855795.1 Solirubrobacteraceae bacterium
TCGGTCCAGGGGTTCGCGTTGGCCGTCGCGGCCTGGAACAGCGGCGCGCCCGGGGCCGCAACGTGAAACGTCTCATGGAGCTGCTTCGCCTCTTCGTCGCTGAGGGCGTTGGCCCACCCGTACTTGAACTGGTCCAAGGTCAGAGTGACGGCGCGGCCCCGGTTCAGCGGGTTCGCGAGCACCGGCATTGCCGACCTCAAGGAGGAGATGGGCAGCGGCAGCACTCCGCGGAACGGCGCCGGGTCGATGGCGACCGACGCCGCAGACAACCCGCGCCCCGCAATCATCTGCGTCAGCAGCCCACCAAAGGAGTGACCTACCACGGCCGGCTTCGTGGTCAGCTTCCCGATCACCTCGCCGACGTGGTCGGCAACCTGCCCCACCGTCTTCTTGGCGAAGGCGTCGGGATTCGCCCTCGCCTCTTCGACGGTCTCGGGGTCATCGGGCCAAGACGCGGCCACCGTCGCGTAGCCCGCCTCCTCGAAGACGGCCGCCCAGCGATCCCAGCTGCTCGGCAGCAGCCAGAGCCCGTGAATGAACACGACCGGAGTCCTGCCACTCGCGTTCGCCTGGTCGATCTGCTGCTCCTCGCGCTGCGTCACCGTCGCCATAGCTGTTCCCCCGGGTCGATCTCGGTGCATCGATGATGCCTGGATTGTCAACGCGCGGCCGGTACCCTCGTCTTGCGTGAGCCCCAGTCCGTCATACCTCGCCGTCGTCCCCGCTTACAACGAGGCGGCCACCGTCGGTTCCGTCGTGCGCGCGATCCAGGAGCACGCCCCCGCCTTCGACGTCCTCGTCGTCGACGACGGATCGACCGACGCCACGAGGCGGATCGCGCAGGATGCGGGCGCGCGGGTCCTGCAGCATCCCTTCAACCTCGGCATCGGCGGCGCCGTGCAGTCGGGCTTCTTCTACGCGCTCGACCACGGCTACGACTACATGGTCCAGGTGGACGGCGACGGCCAGCACGACCCGAGGGAGGTTCGCCGGCTGCTCGACGCGATGCACGAGGACTACACCGTGGACATGGTGTGCGGCTCGCGGTTTCTCTCCGCCGACGAGACGTACCCGGCGCCGATCAGCCGGCGCACGGGGATCCACATCTTCGCCTTCATCGTCTCCCGCCTGGTCGCTCAGCGCGTGAGCGACCCGACCTCCGGGTTTCGCCTCTACAACCGCCGCGCGATCGCGCTGTTCGCCCGCGACTACCCGCACGACTACCCGGAGGTCGAGGCCGTGCTGATGCTGCACGTCCACCGCCTGCGCATGCGTGAGATCCCGGTGCGGATGTTCCAGCGCGGTGGCGGCTCCTCCTCCATCTCCTCCGGGAAGTCGCTCTACTACATGGTCAAGGTGCTGCTGGCGATCTTCGTCGGGCTGGCGCGCCGTCGGCCCGTTCCCGGTCCCGGCGACGAGGCGCCGGTGGCGGCCGTCCACTCGATCTGATGCCGACGATCCAGATCGTCTCCATCGCCGGCTGCGCGTTGCTGCTGCTGATCGTGCTCGAGCTCGTCCGCCAGCGGCGCTTCCTCGAGCGCTACGCCCTGCTGTGGCTGTTCAGCGCGCTCGTGCTCCTCGGGCTTGCGATCTGGCGCGACGCGCTCGAGGCCATCGCCGACGCGCTGGGGATCATCTACCCGCCGAACGCGCTGTTCGTGATCGCCGGCGGCTTCGTGCTCGTGCTGCTCCTCCACTTCAGCCTCGCGGTGTCGCGCCTGAGCGAGCAGTCCAAGGTCCTGGCCCAGCGCCAGGCGCTGCTCGAGGAGCGCCAGCGTCAGGTGGAGGGGCGGCTGGAGTCCGGCTCGTCCTCGTCGGAGGCCGAGGCCAGCGCGCGCGAGAGCAGTACCGGTACGCCGATCACCAGCGCGACCAGCAGCAACCAGTAGGTCCAGGCGCCGACCCAGCCCGGGCGGAACAGCGACGCCCGGTCGAACGCGTCCGGAAGTAGGGCGAGCACCGAGCGGTTGTCCGAGCGGTTGAGCTCGAGCGCGACGTCGGCGTAGTCGGCGAGCCCGGCCGAGCGCTCGACGGTGACCCGCGTCGGCGTCCCGGGCGGGGGCAGGAGGACCGCCGCTGACGCCCCGGCGTTGAGGAAGCAGGCCACCACCTTGCGCGAGCCGGCAACCGACCCGCGCAGGTGCACGGTGCGGACACCGGCCGGCCCGCCCTCCGCCGTCCCGTCGGCCAGCGTCTGGGCGGTCCGGCTGCGGCGCACGAACACGACGATCGGCGGGGTCGGCTCGGTGTCGGACGCCCGCGCCCAGAAGCGGACCCGGTCGGCCCCGGCGCCCGGCGGGCGGATGATGCTGCTGCAGCGCTCCTGGCCCGGCTCCACGAGCACCTGGCTGTCGGAGGGCACGCGCACACGGAAGCCGCGCCGGTCGGCGAGCCCGATGACCAGCAGCACGACCAGCCCGGCGCCGAGCACCGACAGGAACGTGCGCACGGCGCCGCCGGGTCTAGGCATAGAACCACTCCGCGACCGTCCCGAGCGCCAGCAGCTGGAGCGTCACCAGCGCGGCGAGCAGCGCGCCGACCGCGTACGCGCGCCGGCGCGGTCGCAGCAGCGAAAACGCGGCGGCCACGACGACGCCGCCGAGCGGCACGAGCGGCAGCAGGTAGCGGCCCTGGTTGAAGTCGCCGCGCTCCTTGGCCACGAAGATGACGCGGTACTCGGTCACGTGGAGGGCCAGGAGCAGGCCGACGGCCGCGAGCGCCAGGAAGGCGACCGTCGGCAGGTCGAGCGCCACGCGGCCGCGCGCGATCGCCACTCCCGCGGCCACGAGCGCGGCCAGGCAGAGCGCGGCGAGGATGAAGAAGGCCACGGGCGCGAGACGCAGCTGCCGCCAGCCGAACACCCCCCAGGCGCCCTTGAACCACACGCTGTAGACGGGCAGCGTGCTGGGGAACAGCGCACCGTTCGACTTCGGGTTGGGCAGGTAGAACTGCCGCACGTAGGACACGAAGCCCTTCAAGTTGAAGCTGTTGCGGGCCTTGAGCGGGACGCCCGTGTCGGTGTCGGTCGCGGTCGTCACCTGATTGACGGTGGGGCGGTTCAACGAGTGCGCGGCCACCACCCAGGTGCCCGCGGGGATGGCGAACGCGGCCGCGGCGACCACGACCGCCACCACCGTCGCCCGGAGCGCCCGCCGCCGCAGCCGCCACAGGCCGATCGCCAGCACGACCAGGACGGCGGGCACGAGCGCGTAGCTCGTCGCCTTGGTTGTGACGGCGAGGCCGACGATCGCGAACAACCCGGCGGCCTCGGCGAGCGTCAGCCCGCGTTTGAGGATTCGCACGCCCAGCCACAGGGCGAGGCTCCAGAGCGCGTAGAGCAGCGCGTCGGGGTTGACGGAGGCGCTCATGAACGCCGTCATGGGCGCGAGCCCGGCGGTCGCGGCCGCCGTGAGCTGGAGAGTGCGCGAGCGTCCCAGCAGCTCACCCGCGAGCAGCCAGGTGGCCGTCGTCGTCACGAGGAGGAGCAGGCCCGACCAGATCCGCATCGCCTCGAGGCGCCCGAAGATCGAGGCGCCGTCGAACACCCGGTAGGGCAGCGCGACGTAGAGGTAGTACAGGGGCGGGTTCGCCGCCGCGGTGTTGCGCCCGCCGCCGTCGCTGCGCGCGGAGGCCGGGAGCTTCGACTCCTTCTCCCGCCACGCCGCGAACGCCTCGGGCCGCCACTCGGCACCCGGAATGCGCCCCTCGCGGCCGCTGCGCGAGCGGTTGTCGGCCAGCGTCTGCTCGGTCGAGAACGTCTTGCGCGTGCGGTCGCCGGGCAGCGCGAAGCGCTCCGCGATCGACTGGGCGTAGGCGAAGTGCTGGGATTCGTCCGGGCTCTGCCACGGGGGCAGGAACAGGGCCCACGCCACCACCACGACGAGCAGGACGCCCCACAGCGCGAGCAGCGGTCGGGGGACGCGGTGCAGGATGGCGGGCATCCTAGTGTTGCGGCGGCTCCGCCCCACGCCATCTCGCGCGGTGCAGCGCGCGCTCGAGGCGCGCCGGGACCGGCCGCGCGCCCCACCAGGCGCGATACCAGAGCCGGCCGGCCGGGCCGAGCCGGCTCTCGCGCGTCAGCCGCGCGCGGTCGCGGTAGAGCGCGGCGTGCTTGGTGCGCAGCCGGCGGAAGGCGCGGCGGTAGGCGCCCCGGTCGGCGGCCAGCTTCGTCGCGCCGTGGCGGCGGTACTCCAGCGTGACGGCGTCGATCTGGCGCCCGCGCCAGCCGTGGGCGAGCGCGTTCACCCACAGCTCCCAGTCCTCGAAGTGCTCGAGGGCGGGGTCGAACCCGCCGGTGGCCTCGATCACCTCGCGGCGCACGAGCGCGCTGAGCCCGATCGTGTGGCGGTAGAGCAGCGCGTACGGGTCGTAGGCGGGGAACCGCAGTTCGCCCTTCCAGTCGCCGAAGAACCGCATCGTGCCGTAGGCGAAGCCGAGCCCCGGGTCCGCGTCGAGCGGGGCGCGCAGCGCGGCCAGCGCGCCCGGCGCGAGGCGATCGTCGGCGTCGAGCACGATCGCGTAGGCCGTGTCCGCCCGCTCCAGGCCGGCGTTGCGGGCGGTCCCCACACCGCGGTTGGGCTGGCGCACCAGCTCGACGCCGTCCGGGAGGCCGTCGAGGGCCGCGAGCGTGCCCGGGTCGTCGGAGCCGTCGTCGACGACCACCACCCGGGGCGCGCCGCCCGCCTGGCCGAGCAGGCTGTCCACCGCCTCGTGCAGGTAGGCGCCGTAGTTGAAGCAGGCGACGACCGCGGTGATGTCCCGGTTGTCCGCGGCCACGGATTGGAACGATATGCCCGTGGGCCGCTCGATTCTGCTCGTCGCACAGCTCGCGCCGCCGTCCGAGCTGTCGGCGGCGCGGCGCGTGGCGGGGCTGGCGAAGTACCTCGACCGGCTCGGGCACAGCGTCACGGTGCTCACCTCTCTCTCCAGCGGCCGGGGGCCCGTCCCGGGCGCCCGCGTGGTGCGCACGAGGGACGCGATGGTCAGCGCGCTGAACTGGCGGCGGACGAGCTTTGAGGCGCTGGCCGGCGGCGGGGGGGACGGCGGCTACGAGGCCGCCCCGAGCCGGCTCGCCTCGGTGTTCGTTCCCGACCTCGCGGTGGCCGGCTGGCTGCCGTTCGCGCTACCGCGGGCGCACTCGCTGGCGAGCGGCCTCGACGCGGTCATCACGACCTCGCCGCCCCATTCGGGCCACCTCGTCGGCCTGGCCCTGCACGCCCGCGGGCTGCCGTGGGTGGCCGACTTCCGCGACGGCTGGACGTTCGAGTCCGATCGCCCGGAGTGGCCCCTCGGCGCGCAGCGTGGGCTCGACGTGGGCCTCGAGCGCCTCGTCGCCCGCGGCGCCGATGCCCTGGTGGCGGTGACCGAGCCGATCGCGGCGGACCTGAGGGCGCGCTTCGACCGCGAGGTCGCGACGATCACCAACGGGTTCGATCCCGAGGAGCACGTCCAGGGCGATTCGCGTCCCTCGCTCGACGCGGCGGCCCCCGCCCCCGACCGCCATACGCTCCTGCACGCCGGTCGCATGGCCTACGCCGGTCGCTCACCGCGGCCGCTGCTGGCCGCACTGGCCGCGGACCCCGACCTCGCCGCGCGCATCGAGGTCCTGTTCGCCGGGCCGCTGTCGGCCGCGGAGCGCGAGGTCATCGAGGATGCGCCGTCGGCGCGCGTGGTCGGCTCGCTTGGTCGGGCGCAGGTTCTGGCCCTCGAAGCGGCGAGCGACAGCCTCCTCGTCCTGACGAGCGGTCGGCGCCGCGGCGAGGCGACCCAGAAGGTGTTCGAGTACCTCGCCGCGGGAAAGCCGATCGTGGTGATCGGCGAGGACACCGAAGCCGCGCGGATCGTGGAGGGCGCCGGCGCCGGCATCGTCGCTCCGGCCGAGGACCCGGCCGCGATCGCCGTCGCGCTGCGCCGACTGGTCGATGCGCCTGGGGGCGTGCAGGTTGCGGACGACGACGCGATCGAGCGCTATTCCTACGCGACGTTGGCGGCGGCCATGGCGGCGCAGGTTGAGGGCGCCGTTGCCGCTAGGGCGCCTTGAACGACATCACCGCGGTTGACCTTTGCCGTCTATATCCGGGTTAACCTCGACCGCGATTGCGGCGTGGGCGCAAAGCCGCCATCACGAGGCGCCAATATGTGCGCAGCGCCCAGCGGAGCGGGGCTGATGTCGCCGCGCGGCCGAGGTAGGCGGAGTCGAGGTCGGGCGTGAGCCAGCGGGCGAACTCGGCTGCGCTGATCGCCCGTGTGGCCTGCACCGCGCGGCGCTCGCCGACAAGACGAGGGAGCGCGCGCAGCGTGTCGATCCCGGCGAGCAGCTTCGCCGGCAGCCACCCGCCGGCGGCCGCGATCGCGAGCAGCGCGATCTCCGTGGCCAGCAGCGCGGGCGCGACCAGGGCCAGCAGGGGGCCCGGGTAGTCGCGCACGAGCACCGCCCAGCGGTTGCGCTCCAGCCGCCGCCATTTCGCCGCGCCCTTCGCGAAGTCGTAGTCGTGGTCCACCCGCGCCGCGGGCTCGATGCCCACTCGTCCACCCGCCAGCCGCGCCCGCAGCGAGACGTCCACGTCCTCGCAGTACATGAAGAACGCCTCGGGGAAGCCGCCCAGGCGCTCCCAGCCCGAACGCGGCACGGCCAGGCAGGTCCCCGACAGGAACGGCACCTCGGCGGAGCCCGGAGGCGCCGCCGCGACCGGCCGGTGCGCCTCGCCGGACCACGCGATCCCGGTGAAGTGGATGACGCCGCCGCTCGTGTTGATCCGCGTGCCGTCGTCCATCGTGACCAGGCCCATCCAGGCCGCCCAGTCGCGGTCGTCCTGCGCCGGACGACGGATGGCCTCGACGAAGCCCGGCGCCGGCTCGGCGTCCGGGTTGAGGAACAGGAGCACGTCGCCGGCCGCGGCGGCCGCGCCCGTGTTGGCGCCGGCGGCGAAGCCGAGGTTGCGGGACTGCGCGAGGACGCGGGCGCCGGGCGCGGCGGTGCGCACGGCCTTCAGTGTGCCGTCGTGCGAGGCGTTGTCGACCACGATCAGCTCGTCATCGGGCGCGAGCTGCTCGACCAGGCGCGGCATGCAGCGCGCCACGGCGGCGGCGCTGTCGTACGTCACGACGATGACGGAGAGGCGCGGGCTCACGCCGGCCGGCGGCAGACCATGAGCTCCGTGCTCGGCCCCTCGCGCAGGAAGCGGGCCAGGCCGACCTCGAACGGGTAGGCGGCTGCGCCCGCGAGCCAGCCGGCCGCCTCGCCGCGGAGCGCGGCGGTGCGGAGCGTCCACCACGCCGCGCGCGCGGCGCGACTGTCGGTGTCGACCGGGGCGTTGAGCAGGACGAGCATCGGCCGGCGCAGCTCCTCCCGCAGGCCCGCCACGGCCACGGCGGCGCGCACCTCCGCCAGCGAGCGGATGGCCTGGTGCGGCGCGCGCCACGGCTCGCCGTGGACGAACAGGTCGCTGAAGATCAGCACGCCGCCCGGGCGGAGCAGCCGCGCGACGTTGGCCAAGGCGCGGGCGAAGCGCCGGTCGTCGGTGATGTGGAAGAGCACGTCCATCGCGCTGATCGCGTCGAACGACGACTCGGGAAGGTCGATCGCGTCGTCGCCGATGTCCAGCCGCACGGCGTCCACGTCCGGGCGCTGCGCGGCCAGTCGTTCGACGGCCACGCCCGTCAAATCCGACCCGGTGATCGAGCCGGCGCCCAGCTCCCGCCACAACCCGAGGTAGAAGCCGGTGCCCGATCCCACGTCCAGCACGCGCGCGCCCGGGGCGACGAGCGGGCGCACGAGGCGCAGGAACACGCGCCGCCGGGCGCGGTAGCCCCACGCGTTGAACGCCTCCCCGAGACCCTGGTAGCCGACGCCGCCCAGGCTGTAGTCGCCGCGCAACCGCTCTTCCCAGTAGTCGCGGAGCGCGTCGGTGTCGGCGTCGGCGGGCAGCGGGGGCGTCGCGATGCCCGCGATGATATCCGCGTGGCCGGGCTCAACGTCCTCGTGCTCCCATCCTGGTACGCCACGCCCGCGCACCCCGTTGCCGGCGTGTTCGTGCGGGACCAGGCGCGCCTCGTGGCGCGGCGCCACCGGGTGGTCGTCCTCTTCTCCGAGGGCCCCGACGCGGGCGTGCGGCGCCTCTTCGCGCTCCGCGACGCCCGCGAGGACGACCTGCGGGTGCTGCGCCTGCGCCACCGGCCGGTTCCGCTTCCCCGAGCCGGCTCAGCGCTCACGGTGCTCGGGTTGTCCGGCGCCCTGAGCCGCCTGCGACGGGACGGCTTCGCGCCGGACGTCCTGCACGCCCACACGCTCGAGGCGGCCATCCCCGCGGTCATGCTCGGCCGGCTCCACGGGATCCCGGTGGTCGTGTCCGAACACTGGTCGGGCTTCCCGCTGGGCACCCTGACCCGCTGGCAGCGCGTGCTCGCCCGCCGCGTGTTCGAGGCCGCCGATGCAGTCTGCCCCGTCAGCGAGTCGCTGCTCCGGGCGATCCAGCCCTACGCGCCCCGGGCCCGGATGCAGGTCGTGGGCAACGTCGTCGACACCACGCTGTTCGCGCCCCCGGCCGCGGAGCGCGAGGCCCCCGACGGCCCGCCCCGGCTGCTCGCCGTCGCATTGCTGAGCGACAAGAAGGGCCTGGCCGTGCTGCTCGACGCGCTCGCCCGTCGCGCGGCCGCCGGGCGGCCGCCCGTCAGCCTGGATGTCGTGGGCGACGGGCCGGAGCGGCCCGTGCTCGACGCCCGCGCCCGCGACCTCGGGCTCGATGGTGCGGTGCGCTTCCACGGACTCGAGAGCCGCGACGCCGTCGCCCGGCGGATGGCGGAGTCCGACCTCTTCGTCCTGCCCAGCCACGTCGAGACCTTCGGCGTCGCGCTGGTCGAGGCGCTCGCGGCCGGGCTGCCGGTGGTGGCCACGGACGTCGGTGTGGCCGGGGAGATCGTGGACGACCGCGCGGGAATCATCGTGCCGCCCGGCGACGCCGACGCGCTCGCCGCGGGGATCGACCGCGCGGTCGAGGGCCTCGGGCGCTTCGACCCCGCAGCGTCGTCCGCGCTCGTGCGGGGACGGTACGGGCCGGACGCGGTGGCAGCCGCCTGGGACGCGGTGTACGCGACGGTCACGGGCGGGAGGACCGGTGGCGACGAGAAGCGCTGAGCGCCCACCGCGACATCTGGCCGCCGGCGCGTCGATCAACGTCGCGGCGCAGGTCGCGACCATCGCGGCCGCCGGCGTCACCAGCGTCGCTGTCGCCCGCCTGCTCGGCCCGTCGGGCACGGGCACCCTTGCCCTGGCCGTGACGCTTGTCGCGGTGTCGACCACCCTGTTCTCGCTCGGGCTGCGCTCGGGCGTGATCTACCGGGTCTCCCGGGGCGCCTGGGCGCCGCACGCCGCCGTGCGCGCCGCCGCCGCCAGCGCCCTGGTCCTCGGCACGATCGGGGGGATCCTCGGGCTCGGCTTCTACGCGCTGACCTCCGGCTCCGTGCTCGAGGGCCTGAGCCCCACGATGGCGATCGTCACGTTCGCGTCGCTGCCGTTCGCGCTGGCCTGGCTCTTCATCGCCGCGGTGGCGCTGGCGGTCGAGCGCTACGAGGCCTACGGCGCGATCACGGTCGTCCAGCCGATCGCCCAGGTCGTGCTCGCGGTCACGCTGGCCGCGACGATCGGGACGCTCGGCGCCGTCCTCGGTTTCGCGATCTCCCAGGTCGTGGGCGCCGCGCTCGCCACCGTGCTCTTCCGGCGGCGCGAGACCGACCCGCAGCCGGCGCGCCGGGCGGGCGAGCTCCGCGCCGCGGCGCGCTTCGGGCTGCTCTCGTGGGGCTCGGAGGTGCTGCAGAACCTCAACTACCGGCTCGACCTGTTCGTCCTCAACGCCTTCGGCGTGACCGCCGACGTGGGCGTGTACTCCGTCGCATTGACCGTGACGAGCTTCGCTTGGATCCTGCCGTCGGCGTTGCAGACGGTGCTGTTCCCCCGGACCGCGCGGCTCGACGCGGGCGACGAGCCGGCCGACGGCGGGCTCAGCGACGTCGAGCTGGCCGCGTCACGCGGAACGCGACAGGCGGTGCTGCTGCTGATCCCGACCGCGGCGGCGCTGGTGTTCGCGCTGCTGGTGCTGGTGCCGCTCCTGTACGGCCCGAGCTTTCACCGCACGGTCGAGCTGGGCCTGATCCTCGTCCCCGGCACCCTCGCCCTCGGTCTCGCCCGCGTGCTGGTCGCCGTCACGTCCGGCCGAGGGCATCCCCAGTACTCGCTCTACGGCCGGCTGATCGACATGCCGATCACGGCCGTGCTCTATTTCGTCCTGATCCCCGCCCACGGCGCCACCGGTGCGGCGGTCGCCTCGTCGATCTCCTACGCGCTGACCGGCGTGATCTCGTTCGTCTTCTTTCGCCGCGTCGTCCATCTGCCGCTGCGCACTCTGCTGGTGCCCACGAGCGAGGACCTGCGGGACTGGCGCTCCGCCGCGCGGGTGGCGCGGCGCCGCTTCTCGCGCGGAGGGCCGGAGCGGTGAACGCCCCCCGCGTCTGCATGTTCGTCCACAACGCGCTGTTGCACGACGCCCGCGTGGAGCGCGAGGCGGCCGCGCTGGCCGCGGCCGGCTACGACGTCCGCGTCGTGGCCGCCCGGGGCTCGGGCACGCCGGCGCGCGAGCGCCGCGACGGATTCGACATCGAGCGGGTGGACTCCGACCCGACGCCCACCCGCGCCGTCCGCCGCGCGCTGGCCGCCGGCGGGCGCGGTGGCGATATCGGGACCGTCGCCGCCCCGCTGCACGGGGGCCGCGCCGGGATTCGCGGAGCGGCGGAGCGCCTGGCCCTCCGTGCGCACCTCGCGGCGGAACTCGCACGCTACGTGCGGCGCGCGGCCGCCGCGGGGGGATCGGCCCCGGCGCAGGTGTGGATGGGCCACGTCCTGGTCGCGCTGCCGGCCGCGTGGCTGGCCCGGCGCCGCCACGGCGGACGGCTGCTGTACGACTCGCACGAGCTGTTCTCCGACCGCATCGCCGTCAGCTCCGCCGCGCGGCCGTTCTGGCGGGCGCTCGAGCGATGGCTGGCGCCGCGCGCCGACGCCGTCGTCACCGTCGGCGACGGCGTGGCCGCCGAGCTCGCCCGC